>SOKM01000312.1 GCA_004375785.1 Candidatus Cloacimonadota bacterium
AGAAAATGTATGATCACCTTCTGGTGATGGTTAATAAGGTGCTAAAATGATAATGGAAAGCCGAGATTCTTCCATAGTCAATAAGGAACAGACTACTCAGAATGACAACCTTTAAAATATCATACGAGTCAGGTGGGGTAAACTGGAATCTAGAATTTATTCGTATCACTAAGAGATATGGATTTTTTGCAATTGATGCTCTCTTTGGGAGCAAGCAAAGTTTAATTTTTCCCTCCTTATTATTAGATGCTCACAGAAAATTCACAAAAATGTCAAGAGGATTTGCGTGAGAATTTGATACTTGACGAGAAGTGGTTTTAAGGATACTGTTAAGACATGTTACGGAGGATGGATTTTTTTGATATTCCTGTGGTATTAGAAATAGAAAACAGATGTTTTAAGAATCCATGGTCTGAGTTTGCATTTTGGGAACTTATGAGCAGGGAGAATTGTTACTGTATTGTTATGGCGAACAAGAAAATTATAGGATATGGTATGTCTTGTCTTGAAGACGATAAAATTCATATACTGAATATTGCAGTAGAGAAAAAAGAGAGAAGAAAGGGAATAGGGAAAAGGATTTTGCAAGATATACTGGAATATGGTGCTTCCAACAAAAAGAGGGGTGCAATTCTTGAGGTGAGGAAAAGAAATTGCGCAGCTATTTCCTTTTATGAGAAACATCACTTCAAGAAGATTGGGGTTAAGAGAAGATATTACTCTGATGACGATGCAATTATTATGGAGAGAGAACGGGGACGATAGATAGTATAGTAATTAGACTATCTTCCTCTTTATATTTTTCATTGCTCTCAACTTTTTACTGTATTTTCTCTTCATTTGTTATTCGGGGACGGTACTTGACCCCGATGAAATAGTTTTTAATTTCACAGGGCAAGCTCTGAAAGGATTGAGTAGGATTGGGGGCAGGCGTTCAATTGTTCAATTTCAAATTTTCACCTAAAACAATTGGGGTCGGCCCCCATTAAAAATATTAAATTTCTAACGGGGTAAACTGGAATCTAGAATTTAGACCTCTTTTCAAGGGATATCTTCATGATATTTTCAAATTCTGCCTCTTTCTTTGTTCTATCTGTTAATTCAAATTTCTGTTTTAAGTCATAAAGGTTACACACCCCGTCCTATACCATACGGTATAGGACACCCCTCTCAAACAGTAATCACGTTGTTATCTCAAGAGAAGCATTTTTCTAACTTCTTTGATACTGTTCGAAGATTCCAATTTATAGAAGTAAATCCCGCTGATAACACTCCTGCCCTCGGTATCTCTTCCATCCCAACTGATACTATGAATCCCTGCTGTTTCTACCCTTTTCACAATTGTCCGCACCAACTGCCCCTGGATGTTATAAATGGCAAGTTCCACATGAGCATTCCTTGGGACAAAATATCTAATAGAAGTAGATTGGCGGAATGGATTAGGATAGTTCTGCGATAATTGGAATGTTCTTGATGAAACAGACACAGCGTCGTCAACAATTCCCATAACTCCATCGTCTATTTGCCACAGCCGTGCTATGTTGTAATCAGCTACCCACAGATATTGACCATCATAGCAGATTCCTTCCAGGTAATTTCCTGGAGCCGGGTGAGGAAAATCTTGTATCAAAACAGCGTTACTACCAGACACATCTAATTGGTTTATGTCGTTACCATAATAATCATTTACCCAGAGATGGCCGTTTGTATGCTCGGGTACCCAAACCATTCCCATACTCCAATCTATTACACCAGTCATTGATACAGTTCTTATAATAGTACCAAGGGTATCTACCTGGTACAGAACTTCGCTTTGAGCATCACCAATCCACAAATACTCACCATCCCATGCTATACCTCTGGGATAAGAACTCGGGGCAGGGAAAGAAGAGATTGGAATCCCAGATGTAGTTATTTGATAGATAATGTGATCAGGTTCCCATTTAACAACCCACAGATCATTGCCATCGAAAGTAATACCTAAAACGGCCGATGGAAATGGGAGAAGAAACTGCGATAATACAGAACCGTCTGCTGGATCTAATTTATAAAGCAGTGAAGGGTCGGAAATTACATAACACAGACGTAAAACGTAGAGAGTGTCTCTGACCCATTCTATTCCCATTATCCTATCCTCAGGTGTTGGTATAGATCTGATTGTGTCTCCTGGTCCCCGCAATCTTTCTATAGGATGTTTTTGTTCACCCGCTTGAGGTGAACCACCTGCTAGTGATTGTTCAAGAGTAATTTGAGCGATAAGAGTAATGGGAAAGACGACTACGACGAAAATTATTCCAATGAACCTGCTTACTAATTTGCTCATATACATAGCTACCTCCTTTCCAGTATTTTGCCCAATGGGCTATAACTTGTTTATCTCCTTAATTAAGTTCGGATATACATACCTATAACTCTCTTTTTCGTCTTTATTTATCACCTTCATGCGTTTCTAAATTATCCAATTGTTTATTTTGATCTTATCCCTTCTCATCTTAATCAAGATAATATAATTAAACAGATAAAAAGTCAAGAAAAATCAGTTACAAAAAGAGACAAAAAGATATTGAAAAATATAGAAGTGGGAAAAAATAAAAAATTTTGTTGAAGAAAGATTGGGAGTATGTTACAATAAAAAAATGAAGGCTTTAATAATTGCCGCTGGACGAGGAAGCAGGCTTCAAAATCTAATCAAAACTAAACCCAAACCACTTATTCAACTTTTGGGCTTATCTCTGATTGAAAGAGTAATCTTAACCGCTAAACAATCAGGTATTAACGAATTTGTAATCATCATTGGTTATCTTGGAGATAAAATAAAAGCAACATTAGGAGACGGGAAGAGGTTAGGTGTAATAATAAATTATATAGAAAATAACGAATGGAAAAGGGGAAACGGTACTTCTGTCTTAAAGGCAAAAGAATTGTTGAATGAAAAGTTTGTTCTGTTGATGTCAGACCACATCTTTGATTTTCGCATTCTTAAAGAACTTATTGATTATGATATAAACAAGTCATGTGTTTTAGCAGTCGATAGAAAAAAACCTCAACGAGACGATACAAAGGTTCTGGAAGAAAATGGAAGGATTATCGATATCGGTAAAAATATAGAGAAATCAAACTGTATAGATACTGGCATCTTCTTGTGCTTACCAAAAATATTTTCTTATATTGAAGAAGTAATACAAGAAGGAAAGACTGAACTCGCAGATGGAATTGCTGAAGCTGCTAAGAATGGTGATGCTGAGACATTTGATATTACCCTGATTGAAAATTATGATTCGAAGATGAAAAAAGAGATTAAACCCTGGTGGCTCGATATTGATTCAGAGGAAGATTTGAAGGCAGCAGAAGAATATTTAATAAAAAAAATTTAGTGAAAATGCTCTAAGTGCAATGATAAAACAGAAAAAGAAGACATTGAAGGCGACATCTTTATTTCCACTAAGTACACTGATAAAACCATATCTGAAAACAGAGAGAGTAAAGACAAACCTTCAGGATTTAGATAGGATTTTCCTGAATAAAGAAATGCTGCAAAAATTCATTCAAGTTTCCATTGGACGAAAGAAGACAATGGTATTAGTAGATTCAGGCAGGTTTAAGGAAGGAATTTCACTAATAGAAAGATGCGTAACAAATGCAAAAGAAATTGAATGTAAAAGAGAAATGGCAAACACATTAATCGACCAGGGGAATCTTTTGGGACATACGGGGCAATTCAAGGAAGTAAAACAAGTAATGGGGTTTGCCTTGAAACTCTCCAGAGAAATTAACTACAGAAGCGGAGAAATCTACTGTCTTCTGAATATAGGAGGAGTTTACGGTATTCTTGGTAATCTTCCAATGGCAAAAAAGACCTTAGAAGAGGCTTTACTCTTAAGCGACGAAATCAACGACCAACGCGCTAAGGCTACTCTCCTTAACGATCTTGGCTATTTGCACAACGTTTTGGGAGATTACAAGAAAGCATTTTATTACTTCAAATATTCCCTGAAAATACGTGAAGGAATTGATGACATTTCTGGTATCGGACTGAGTCTTAATAACATCGGGTATCTTCATACAAGATTTGGAGAGTATGAAAAGGGGTTGGAATACTATGAAAAAGCACTCAAGATATACGAAAAAATCGGCAATCTCTCTATGCAGGCTCTTCTCCTCGATAACATCGGAACAGTAAACATTACACTTGGCAAATTCAGAGCTGCCCGAAAACTTCATAGAAAGGTACTGCGCATAAGAGAAGAGATAAATGAGGTTAGAGGGGAATCAATAACGCTTATCAATCTTTCTACGATTGCTCTCGGGCTTAAGGATTATAAGGAAGCAAAAAGATGCGTTGCGAAAGCAATAAGTATCGCTGAAAAAATTCAGGATAGAGATACACTATGTAGAGCATTGGTCAACTTAACCTCCCAGCTCATTGAACAAAGAAAACTAAAAGAGGTAAGGAAAGAATTAAAAAGAGGATTACAACTGGCAGAGGAATTGAAGAGTAAACCTTATATGGCACATTTATTGTTACACAAAGGCAGGCTTGAGACAGCTGAGGGTAACTGGAAAAGAGCAGAAGAATCATTCAAGAATAGCATCGCCATATTTGAACGGCTTGGCGAAAAGATGGGACTTGCCCGGGCTTGCTACTTCTTCGGCAGTACCCTGTTGGAAAAAGGAAATATATCTGAATCAAAAGATTATCTGAAAAAGGCACAAAGTATATTTAGTAAAATCGGTGCTGGTGTCTGGCTTAAAAAAGTCGAAAAATCTCTACAACGATTGAAAGAATCGTAAGCTGATTTTGCAAATTAGCCCTCACGACAATGCACTTATTGTCGTATGAGGGATTATCCCTCAAACAAAGTAGATGTGGATTTTAATAGTGACCCTATTATCTGTGTAATTTTACTTTTAATCTGCTTGCCCCGTTAGATAATGTTTTATATCTAATGGGGTGTAACCAAAATCTTTTTTTTTATGAAATATATTAATTTTCTATTGACAACTGAAAATTTTTCTGTTATGTTAGTTAGTGAAAAATTTAACAAAGAGGTTTGAAAGCTTGGAGGAAAAGAAAAATGGGTAAGACAATCTCAGAAAAAATAATAGGTGAACATTGTGGTAAGGAAGTAAAACCTGGTGACATCGTCGTTGCAAAAGTTGATGTCAGTATGGTTCAGGATGGCACAGGCCCGCTCAGCGTTCAGGAACTCCAAAAGATGGATATGGAGAGGGTTGTCAACCCTAAAAGAACCATCCTTTTCCTTGACCATGCATCTCCAAGTCCAAGAAAGGAACTATCCAATGCACACATTATCCTGAGAAAATTCGCCGCGAAAACGGGTGCTTATCTTTCTGAGGTAGGTGAAGGGGTATGCCATCAGAGACTTGTAGAAACTTTTGCAAATCCAGGAGAAATAGTCGTTGGTGCGGATTCACACACCTGCACATCAGGTGCCCTCGGTGCTTTTGCAACGGGAATGGGCTCGACAGACATAGCTCTTGCCTTTGCACTTGGCAAAGTCTGGCTGCGGGTTCCGAGCACCTTTAAGTTTGTCATCAATGGAAAACTCTCAAAGGGTGTTTATTCAAAGGATATTATCCTATTTATCATCGGAATGATTGGTGCTGATGGTGCCACGTATAAAGCAATGGAGTTTACCGGAGATACTATCAGTAACCTCAGTATGGAATCAAGATTTGTCATCTCCAATATGGCAATAGAAGCCGGCGCCAAAACAGGGCTGATACCCACAGATGATGTTACAAAATCATATCTTGAATCAAGAGGTAGAGAAGATAAATACAGGGAAATTCAGGCAGATGACGATGCAGAGTATGAGAATGTTTTTAATATAGATGCAGGAAAGATAGAACCACAGGTTGCATTCCCTCATACGGTTGATAACACAAAAACCTTCCCTGAAGCAAAAGGAATAAAAATTAACCAGGTTTACATTGGCAGCTGCACCAATGGAAGACTGGAGGATTTAAAAATAGCTGCTTCGATACTTAAAGGAAAAAAGAAACACCCCCGGGTTCGGCTGATTGTTATTCCTGCTTCACGAGAGGTCTATCTAAATGCACTGAAGGAAAATCTTATAGAAACATTTGTTGAGGCGGGCGCAAATGTGCTTGCCCCAGGATGCGGTCCCTGCGTTGGGGTACACGAGGGTGCGCTTGGTGATGGAGAGGTAGCTTTATCAACACAAAATAGAAACTTCAAAGGCAGGATGGGAAATCCGGAAGGTTTTATATATCTTTCTTCTCCTGCTACAGCTGCTTATTCAGCAATTAAAGGAGAAATAAGCGACCCGAGAGAAATACTCGCTTAAAGGAGATTACACACTCCGTCCTATACCATACGGTATAGGACACCCCTCTTTTTAGAGGGGAATACACTCTGTCTTAAGTCCCATCTATTAAGAGGGGATGAGATTGCTTCGAAGGTAAATATGAAAGCATACTCGCAATGACAAATTTACTGAGTGTAACGCAGTTAATTAAATAAACCTTAAAACCTAAAGAAAGGAGTTACAAATGGCTACACTAAAAGAAACATTAGCCAAAAAAATCCCTGTACTGCGTGATGAGATTAAAGGTTTCGTAAAGGAAAACGGGGACAAAGTGATTTCTGATGTTACCGTAAAACAGGCATACGGAGGTATGCGTGGTGTCAAAGCTCTTGTCTGTGATACTTCCGTAGTCCCACCAGATAAGGGTCTTATAATTCGTGGTACTCCAATTGGAGAAATGAAGGATCAACTCCCTGAAGCTGTTTTCTACCTCCTCGTAACGGGAGAAAAACCTGATGATGCTTCAGTGAAAGAACTAACGAAAGACCTTAAGAGCCGTTCCAAGGTTCCTGAATACGTCTGGAAAGTACTTGAAGCTATGCCTGATGATTCACATCCAATGGTAATGTTCAGTCTTGGAATACTGGCAATGGAAAAGGAATCTGTGTACAAAAAGAGGTATAACGAAGGTATGAAAAAAACTGAATACTGGGAACCTACACTTGAAGATTGCTTAAACCTTATTGCCAAATTACCGACTCTTGCAGCAGGAATTTACCGCCTCAGGTTCAACAAAGGTCCTCGTATTGACCCG
>SOKM01000250.1 GCA_004375785.1 Candidatus Cloacimonadota bacterium
CCGTTTTCATCAGGTGATTGCCTGCATAGGATTCTGCTTCAAATGTGAATGAATTTTCTTCAAACTCAATCCGTTTGAGCTCAGCTTGATTGCGCCCATTCAAATCTTTCACCTTGACAATATTACCTAACTTACTTTGGCAGGCTTTAAGCACATCAAAGTTGCAGAGCCACTTAAGATCTATGTGCCATTTTTTCGAAATCCTTATCAGAAAATCTGTAATTTCTGGGAATGCATCACCTTCATCTATTGTTATAATGTGCGGAAGCTCAACATTGTCTTCAAGGCACACCTGATGAATAATCCAGAGGTTTGTGGTACTGTCTTTCCCACCTGTCCAGGTGATAGCCACCTCAGAAGGTTTGTTTCTTTCAAATGCTTCACGCACAATCTTTTTGGAGTCATCAATTTTTTTATGAATTTCTCTTGCCCTCTCTTGACCAACTTTGTATTCTTTCATTTCTTTACCTCCCGCGTTTATTTGTTTGATCCCTATTTACCTCTTAACCATCTTCCTATTCTTGGCCTCAACGTCTCCTTCATCTCCTTTGCTTGAGGTGAGGTATCAGCTATATTATTCAGCTCCCTAGGGTCCTTTTTAAGATCATACATTTCCCAGCTGTCCATACCCTCCCTGTATATTATTTTAAGCTCCTTCTCTTGGTAATAATAAATAGGTTTGTCTCCTTCCTTCTCGTGTACTCCTCTCTTATCAATAGCCTCGCCAAAGCATCCCTTTTCAGGATAATCCTTAAGAGGAAGAAGAGGGCAGCCTTCAAAATCCTTTACTGGTTCAAGACCAAAAAGGGACACTATGGTTGGAGGTATATCAATACTACTAACTAAGGTATCACATACCTCAGCTTTACGTTTTGTATAATCATAAATTAGAAAAGGCACATTTATAAGCTCTGAATACATTTTACCATCATGGGAAAGACCATTATGCTCACCAAACTCATCACCGTGATCGGAGGTCATAATAACCACTGAATTCTGCAGGAGGTCCAATTTTTTCAATATGCTAAAGAACTCTTTAGCATAATCATCTACTTCCCGAACATGAGCAAAGTAAAGTTTTCTTAGCAGTTCCACTTTCCCTCGGTCTGAGAGATTTCTTTTTAACAGCGTATTTTTAAATAAATCAGACATCTCTTCCTTGCTAAGGTTAAGGGATGGCTCAACCATATCAATGTACTTTTTTTCAGGAACATAGGGCTCATGAACATCCATATAGTGCAGCCACAAGAAAAAGGGTTTATACTCTCCTCCTTTGATATATGAGGATAGCCATTCATCCACCTTCTGGTTAATCTTGTTTCCCTTTATATAGGGCACTTCATCAGTTACCTCAGCTTCCATAGAATCGTAAAAAACATCCCATCCTCGGTTCCAGCCGAAATAATCACTGAGGTATGGATTTGAATGGAATGCAGCAGTAGTAATCCCGGATTTTTTAAGTACCTCAGATATTAAAGCCCTTTTCGGTGAGAGTTTTTTTTGCCTCCCGTATTCAAGGTAATACGAAGAGGTAAGTATCCCTGGGAATGAGGCCTGAGTGTATGGTCCGATAGCCTGCATGTTGGTAAACTTGATGCACCTGTTCTGGAGAGAATCAATAAAAGGAGTTAGTTCACTTTTGTTGTTATAACATCCAACTGTATCTTTTCTCAGTGTATCCATTGTGAATAGAATAACATTCTCCATTTTACACTCCTTTCCCCTTTTGTTATTATTCTCACAATTCTGGAAGTTCAAAAACAGGCTGTCTTTTAGCTAAATACTTATCTGTGCAAAAAGGAGAGCCGAAACCATACTTATCAGCACATTCCATTACCTTGTCATACACTTCTGGTCTTAACGGAAATGTTGCATTAATTGCACTTTTCTAAAATGCTGTTTATATGTATATTGAAGGGAAAAAGCAAGATATCTTTTAAAAGATAAAGTCTTTATATAAACTGAATTATATTATCTCAA
>SOKM01000249.1 GCA_004375785.1 Candidatus Cloacimonadota bacterium
TTATCCCAATTTTCCTACCTTTGAAAAAAAATACCCCAAAAGACTTGACACTAACGCTGTCAAGGATTTTCTTGACAATAAGAGATGTATGTGGTAAAATAAAATGTCGTATAAATAAAAAAAAGAGATTGAATATGGATAACTCTATTGCTTTACAATTACCTAATATTATAAGTCGTCCTTTATTTTCTTTTTCTGCTATTAAATTACTAAAAAATAAATTATCTTCCCCAAAATATAGTTATATTGAAAGAAAATGGAAAAGTATGCGAAAAAGCGTTTTAATCCCTCTTTCAAATGCTATGAATATTGAGGATTTTGAAAAAATATCAAGAGAAATTAATATCAAATACTTTAAATGTAGAATAGCAATTTCAGAGTATTTATTTAAGCACATTGAACAACAATTTTTCAATGAATTACTTAAATCATATTCATATGCTGAAGAAGAAATTGAAATAAAAGGGGATAATTATTTTAAAAACTCGGAACAATTAATTCTTAAATCAATATTCCACACAGTTAAATTTATAACTAAAAGAATTTCTGAACTATCATTAGAATATATTCAAAAAAATATTATTGAATTTGAGAAATCAGAACTGGAACTTTTTATTTATAGTGCTAATTATCTTGACCTTTATCTTACTTTTATTTTTTCTATATTAGAAGGTGAAATAAAAATTAAAGAAAACAGTTTGATTAATGCTTGTTTAACAAAGGCAGACAGATTGGCAAGTGAATACTATTTTTATGCAAAAAAGATTGGACTGTGTTCTCCACAAACAATTAAAGAAATATCTTTTCCAAAAACATTGAGTAAAGAAGATATAGAATTATCAGAAGAACTAACAAAAGAATTAATTGAAATACTTAAGAGAGACGAAGAATGACTAAACCAATACCTAAAAGAGGTGAAATTTGGTTTGCATTATTAGACAAAAAAAGACCTGTTATTGTTATTCAAAATGATATTATAACTGAATTTATACAAAAACAAAGACTTCCCCTTGATATTATGGCTGTACCATTAACTGGAAAAGTAAACAGATGGAAGAATTGCACAACTTCAATATTTATTAAAAAAGACAATATAAACAATCTTGATTTTGATGATATTGCAAAATGTCATCAAGTTTCAACAATACAATATAAAAATTATAAATATAAAATAGGTTGTATTTCTGAATATCAACTTGCTGAAATTGAAAAAAAAGTTCTTTGGGCATTAAATTTATAAATATTTTTAAGATTATGACATTAAGTAAATTTAAAACCGTTTTAGAACCAAACCATAGACCTTTAGTCTTTCCAAAGACTATTGTTGACTTCGTTGACCTATTCAATACAGATGAAAAGTGTCTCAATTACATTTCTAATATCAAGTGGGGAAACGGTGGATGGAAATGTCCTTACTGTCATCATAAAAAATTCTGGATAAAACAAAGAAATAACATTATCCATTGTGTCAACTGTGGATACGAAGAAAGTTTTATTGCTAATACCACAATGAGATATACAAAGACATCAATCCGCTACTGGTTTATGGCAATGTATCTTGTGGCTACATATAAAGCGGGTTTAAGTGCTATGGAACTTTACAGACAATTAAATTTTGGCTGTTATGAAACTGCCTGGACTTGGCTACATAAAATCAGAATGGCTATGGCTAATCCTGAAAGGACTAAACTATCAGGAGATATAGAGGTTGATGAAACTTACATACAAACAGGAACAGGAGAGAAAGGCAGAAAGTTAGGCGGGGAAGCAACACTTGTAGTATGTGCCGTTGAGATGAAGTATAATAAGAAAGGTTATCCTGCAAGCGGTAGGATACGGTTAAGGCAAATTCCAGACGCAAGTGCAGACTCCTTACACCCATTTATCACTGATAATATTGTGAGGGGAAGCACTATCAAGACAGACGGTTGGAGAGGTTATTCTGGACTTGAAGACTACGGTTATAACCATTTTGTAGATGTAATTGGCAAACCATCAGAGGCAAGCAAGAAATTTCCCAGAGTGCATAGGATATTCTCAAATATGAAAGCGTGGTTGATAGGCACTCATAGGTTTGTTTCAATCAAGCATATGCAGAATTATCTGAATGAATACACTTTTAGGTTTAACAGAAGGGGAAATGTCAAAAGGGTTTTCAATGACTTATTAAAAATAGCAGTAAATATGCCAGCAAGGACTTTGAAAGAATTTACTGAACCTGAAAGGGTTTATTATATTAATCCTGAAGGATAAAAATATGTTGAATATAAATAAAATAAAAGACTATTTGAGTGAAAGATGGTTTAGAACTATAGTAGAAATTGCTGTTTTCTTTATTCTTTTAGGAACTTTCATAAAGACTTGCTCAAATATAGAGCATCAAAAGGATTTTTATCACCTTTCTTTACGACCTTGGGTTTCTATAGACTCTCTTTCATCAAAAGACATCCCTATTGTAATTCAGCAAAAAGTGGACACATTTGCAGTTTCTTGCACTCTTGATTGTCGCAAAATATTATATCAATTGAAAAATACAGGAAAAACTCCTGCATATCACATTCAGATTATATCATATTACGATTCATTAAAAATTTTTCCTAACGATACAATGATAAAATTCAAAGAAACAAATAAAATAGTAGAAGCCTATCTTTTTCGGGAAACAGATAAAGAAGTTTCTTCAGTTCTAATACCAATGAGTAGATTAAAAAAAACAAGAAGACATAAATCAGATGATTCATTAAGCAATGTGGAAAAAGTAGATTTATATCTTCATTTTTATATTGAATACCAAGACATCAAAAATGTACAATATCCATTCCAATGTACATTTAA
Source organism: Candidatus Cloacimonadota bacterium (assembly GCA_004375785.1). GTDB lineage: Bacteria > Hydrothermota > E44-bin80 > E44-bin80 > E44-bin80 > E44-bin80. The sequence continues at coordinate 2,836 of SOKM01000249.1, forward strand.
GATAGAACTAAACAAAGATGAAACAGGAATAACTTTTTCCTTTATTTATTCTGAAGAGAAAGAATTAGATTATTCAGGATTTCACAAGAGAGAATATGAAAAGTATATGGAAAGAATTTATAATGAAAGAAAACAGAAATATGGATTGTAATATTTTAAAGCAAATAAATAAATACTATAATGAGTTAATTTAATTGCACTATGAACTTTTTTCTTTATCTGGTAATGTTGTTGTTGTTTTATCTCTTCTTTTGGTATTTATTGTCTTTGTTGCTTGGATTGCCTGCAATGATAGTAACGCCAGCATTAATGTGGGGTCTTGAAGGTGAACGAACGAGAATTAAGAGGTTTTTGATACCGATACTGTTTGTTTCCTCATACATCTTTGGAGTAATGCTTTTTACTTTATTTTACGGGCTTGGAGTTGCTATAACCACAATACTATATGCAAACAAAGCAAGTCATCCTTTGGTATATTTTATCTTTGGTGGATTTGTTTCATTAACAAGTATGTTTCCACCTTCTTCGGGTGATAACCCAGACTTCATAAGTTCAATACATTCTTTAGCGTTCTATATAATCTTTGTAATTGTTTTGAGGGGGCAAGAAGCAATGGCTCATTCCATTCTTGCCTCTATTGCTACGGTAGGATGGTATGTGTGGTTGATATTTGTTTGTGTGATGATAGGAATACTAATTTCAATGTGGACACAAGGAAGGGGGAAAAAAATAACACCTAAATCGGAAGACGGTGAATTGTGAAACAAGACAATAAATAATACAAAAAGTGAGTTAAGGGCATAAGCATTTTATATTTATTTGCCGAATGGAAAAGAGATAAAAAAAGACTTTGCTAAAATGAATTAAAGGAGGTGTAAAAATTGAAATGCAAAATACTTATAAGTCCTACAGAAGAGTTACTTAATCAAACATTAAATGGTCTGGATGTAATTCAAATTAACCATTGTTTTTGCGATGGTATTAAAAAGATAGTTGAAGAACAAATTAAAATGAACAAAAAAGAAACAACTGAATCTTGGGTTGTTCCGCCTATTGTCAGATTTTATATATTCTATAAGGAAAAAGAAACATAGAAGGTGAGTTATACAGATAAGCATTATTATAAAAATAACGAAAATAAGACGAGTATAAAGCAGATTATTCTACTGAAATGAAGCCAATAAATACATCAAGGCGGGAAGTGAGATATTATTTATTAATTATTTGGCTCCTCGCCTTCACACCAGTTAGTGCCATAAATTTCAAAGAAATTGCGCATACATTCCAGAGGGATACCCAGGATGTAGTGCTGGATTTATCCGTTCATTTGACACCAATCACTAAGCATAATAAATTATATAACTTATGGAGGAAATATGATGAGATTATTATTCATATTGATACTTTTAGAAGTTACTAGCTTGCAGGAGGATTACGCAACACATGACTGTGGAAATTGTATGTTAACTGTGACCCGCTATGGTGCTGTCGGATATATGAATCCGGCACAGATCCAGGGAGTTGGTTTTCACTATCCAATAATGGGTCTCAATCATCTTTTTTATGGCGGTTTTGCTGCTGGCACCGACGCCAACTATGTGGTTGACCGCTTTGATGATTCTGATTGGACTACTACAAACTCACCCAATGGCATGGTCGTAATGTATGAGCCGGGACCATTCAGTGATGAATATGCAACTGCAATGTATAGTGATTCTGGTCATCCTACACCAAAGGGTCTCATCACCTGTCAATATTCAATTGCCTGGAGTGATTCAACCGCTTATGATTTTGTAATAATGAAATTTGTTATGAAGAATAATGGAGTATCAAGTATTAATGAACTCTATGCCGCTATTTTTATGGATTGGGACATCGGTGATCCATATAACAATCAGGGTTCCTCCGAGGAAGCACGTAATTTGACCTGGATGTATGCGTATGGGTATCGTTATGTAGGTGTTGCAATCCTTGACCCAAAGCGCGATACTCCAGCTGCAAATCTATCATTAATAAACACTTTTGAACACAATGTTGGCATAGATAGTATTAAGATTAAATTTTTGAATGGAACGATTCAAATACCATCATCACCTTATTCCGATGACTGGTTAACCTGCAATTCCGCTGGGCCATCTACCTTAAATCCTGGTGATAGTGCAGTTGCAGCATTTGCAATTATTGGTGGTGATAACCTGAATGATTTAAAAGCAAATGCTGATACCGCATATAATCGTTATTGGCAGGTTTATGGTATTGAAGAAGAAAACTCATTTTCCATAAGCAAATCCCCAAGCCTCTTGATTTATCCAAACCCATTCAGCGAAAAGGCAGTGTTTAGTGTTCAGTGTCCAGTACCCAGTGAAAAGACGGCGATTGAATTATGCATATATGACCTAAGTGGCAGACTGGTTAAGTCTTTCCAACTTACCACTAACCTCTCGGCACTATCCACTGCTGTTTCCTGGAATGGAGAAGATAATTCTGGGCATCAGGTTCCCGGAGGTTTATATTTTGTGCGGTTAGCTGTAAGTCCCGTAGGGGAAACACCAGGCAAATCCATAACAAGAAAAATTATAAAATTAAAATAAATGAAACAGTGTGAAATTTAATATAACCTAATAATTCATTATTATATATTCCTCACAAAGCCTTATCCAATTTGCATTCTAATAAAGTAAATAAATAATCAGTGTAATTGGGATGGAGTAGGTAAACCCTATTAGATAAAAAAAGGTTCTTTCTCATATTAAATGGGTAAGTATATAAGCAAAAGAGGTCAAAAAAGAATATATATTTGTTACCTTAAATCCTGTGCTGAATTGATTTCAGTATTATTTCAGGTCTCTGTCATACTTATCTGTCACCCTGAATTTATTTCAGGGTCTCTGAAAAATCGAGATGCTGAAACGAGTTCAGCATGACAGTTGTCATAGTGGCAGGTCAGGATTCAATACATCAGATGGAGATTGGTTTACCCACTCAAAATGAGAAAGAGCCTAAAAAAAACCTTATCTAGAGGTAGGGGTCTGGGGTGAGGAGGTAGTTCCTTACATAGTCGGAGACTCCTTCTTCAAGGGAAGATATCTTTTTTTTATAGCCAAAATTTTTAAGTTTACTTATATCTGCCTGTGTAAAATTCTGGTATTGCGATTTTAGATAATCCGGCATTTCTATATAGTCAATATTTTCTTTTTTTTTCATTGAGTGGAAAACAGCCGAGGAAAGGTCATTAAAGCTTCGAGCAATACCTGTTCCAATATTTATAATGCCATTTACATCTGGATTGTCATAGATAAAAAGTGTCATTCGGACTACATCCTTTACATATACGAAATCTCTCACCTGTTCACCATCCTTATAATCAGGGCTGTTTGACTTAAACAACTTCACCTTTCCTGTATCTTTAATCTGTTCAAACGCTTTATGAACCATACTTCGCATCTCACCTTTATGGTATTCATTTGGCCCAAAAACATTGAAATATTTAAGCCCTGCAATACTTTTCAAGTACTCATTCCTTAATGCCCAGAGGTCAAAAAGATGCTTCGATTTACCATATAAATTGAGAGGTCTTAATTGTTCTAATTTATCGTTTTCATCAGAAAACCCATTTTTGCCATCACCATAGGTTGCTCCACTTGATGCATATACAAATCGCTTATTATTTTTAAGAGCCCACATTGCAAGTCTTTGAGTATATTCATAGTTATTTCGGATTAGATAATCATTATCTTTCTCAGTCGTATCACTACACGCACCCATATGGATAATACCATCAATTGTATAATTAAAAACCCCTTTCTTAATCTTCTCGATAAAAGCATCCTTTTCAAGATAATCAGAAAATTGGGGGCTCAAGAGATTCTTATAGGTATCCGCCTTCTTGAGCAAGTCGACTGCAAGTATCTTATTAAAACCCTTTTCATTTAGTCCCCATATCAGAGCACTTCCAATAAATCCGCCACCACCTGTTACAACTATCATAACTTACTCTATTCTTCCTTTTTATACAAGATTGTCATTGCGAGTATCCCTTCGACAGGCTCAGGATAAACCCTGCACCGTATGGTTCAGGGTAAACTCCACGAAAGAAAGCAATCTCATTTTTCCAGCAAAGCCTTTATTCACAGCGAAGCGTTCTATTACAGTGCAACGTTGGTTTACAGCCGAAGGCATTAGTTTACAACGAAGTGTTTTTTTACTTGTATTTTCACCGTTTCTCCAATTCTCCGATTCACCGTTTCGCAAACATTCTCCCTACCCTCTTCTCTCTTCACTCTTTCCTCTGATACTCTAATACTCTGATGCTCTGGTGCCGTTTCAAATCATTGAAAATATCTGATGATAAAACTTACATTGAATATGAAGTGTAATAACAGCGTTATTGCAAAGCATAATTCTAATATGGAGTGCAACGACGGTGTCGTTGCAAAAGGGCAAAATCACCGATTTTGCACTCCAAAAAATAATACTCTAAAATAATACCTTAACTATTTGAAACGGCTCTGGCTCTCTGATATCTCATAATGTACTGCCCGCAGTTACTTCCTATTTTATTTTCTTCAAGTTCACCAATACTCAGAATAACCTCAAAACCTTGTTCCTTAAAACTTCTAACCAGTTCATTCGCTGTTTCACCTTCCGAGTCAAAGAGGGTTTTAAGGTCGTTTTCTTCAACTTTATATGTAGGATTAAGTGGAGTAATTTTAATAAGGAATATGTCAGGATTAAAATATTGGGCAACAATCTTTGTATCAACGGGAAAACCTTTAGCAACAGCAAAATTTAGCGTAATCTTTCTATCACCTTTCTTATAGAATCTTTCTCCATAATCTGAAATTTCCTTAAAATCCCATTTTTTCACAGGGATAAGAAAATCCCTTTTCGCTCTGTCTGTTGTATGAATTGAAAATTGTAGCTGTAAAAATCCATCAGGGTAAAGTCTGTTTTTTATCCCAATCAATTCTTCAAAGAAACCTTCAGCTCCAACAGGTGCAACAGTAGAAAGACAGGGCAGGAGTCCAGGTGCATTATACATCTGTGGCAATCTATTTAGAACCTCAAGCACGCCTTTGTTAAAAGATGGTTCACCCATACGTGCAAACTGAACCTTGAATTTAGGTATCGGGATTTTTCGGTCAGGGAAACGATTTGTAACTAAGTAATCAACCTGCTCAAAAATTTCACTGGCAGTAAGTTTTCCTCTATAATCTCCTGATGCATCACACATTTTACAGTTTACAGGACAGCCGTAAAGTGACGATACAATTAAAACCCATTTTTCTTCTCTCGGAACAGGGGGTTGTAATGATTCAACAAATTCAATCATCTTACCGTTATCCATTTTGGCAAGATATACAATTGCCAGTTCATCTCTTCCAAAAGTCTCAATTACTTTCATTCTCTTTTTATTATTATTTTATTGCCATTTGTTGGGGACAAGCCCCAACGCTACATTCTCCACTGTTTTCTTCACCGTTTCGCAGACATTCTCCTCACTGCTTTTAGCCGCTGCGAAGCAGCCAATCTCCGTTCTGAGCCTGTCGAAGAACCAATCACCGTTGCGCAGCAACCATCTTTAGCCGTTGCATAGTAACCCTACCGCTCCGAAGGAACTCATACCTCCATTTTTGTATGGTAGATTTCCATTGCCACACGCAGCCCGTCTCCAACTGCAATTCCTACCTGCCTGTAAAATCCCCTCATTACATCACCAATAAAAAAAAGATTTTTGAATTTTTTTTTCTGTTGGAATACCTTTAGTAATCTTTCAGAAAGAAATCCCACATTGGGGCTTCTACCAATGGCGGCAATAACAAAATCAGCATATATCTCAAAATTATTATCAGAAGAACACTGCAGAACCAACCTGTTCCCATTTTTTAAAATCTCTTTTAGTAAACTATTTTTTAGAACCTGAATTGCCTGCTGTTTCTTCACCCTTTCAAACAAAAGAGGCAAACAGGATGGCTCTTTCCTTCTGTGTATAATTGTAATATTATTATGTGATGATAAACCCAGAGCAAAATCGAAGGCAACATCTCCTCCTCCGATGATGGAGATATCTTTATCGCTAATGGATTTCATGGATTTCACTTCGTAAAATACCTTATTTTTAACATCATCATTAAAGCTTTTCATCCTTTCAGGAATTGTTCCCGATGCAATTATTACAATTTCCGCATTTAATTCACTTTTATCTGTTTCTACAACAAAATTACTTTCATTATAATCCAGTTTAACCACCTGGGTTTTGTGAATATTAATATCAAAATTTTTTAGTTGTTTTTTAAATAACTCAACAAGTTCATTACCTGAAACGCCTAAAGGAAAACCAGGGTAATTCTCCACAAGGTTTGCATTTAATAAAAGTCCACCTGTTTCATCTCCTTCTAAAAGTAATGGGTCAAATCCATAACGTTTTAACTGAATAGCACAGGAAATTCCTGAGGGTCCTGCACCTATAATTACAATCTTCTTTTCGTTCATACAATTGCGTTATATTATTGCAAAAAAAAATCTTTGTCAAGGAAATTTTGCCACGAAGGCACAAAGACACAAAGATTTATTTTTAGATGTTTATCTGTTTTAGTCGTCTAATCTAATATAAAAACTCATCTGAAGGAGTTAATTGTGCGTCATGTGGGGAAAATTCTATTGACAATGCTTCTCTTTTAATGTATAAGAAACAAAAAGGAGGTATAATGGTTGAAACTCTATATGGAATGGGGCAGGGGACGCAACAAAGTCAGACAAGTCCACTAACAACTATTATTTTTATTGTGATGATTATTGGAATCCTTTATTTTCTACTTTTTATGCCGCAGAGAAAACAGGAACAGAAACGAAAACAGATGATTCAAAATCTCAACAAAGGCGATAATGTTGTAACATCAGGAGGAGTCCACGGAACTATTACAAGAATAAAAGAAAATACAGTTGTTGTAAAGGTTGCAGAAAAGACAGAAATCACTATTGAGAAAAGCTCTGTTACAAAGGTTAAAGAGAGAAAATGAGAATTGTTTACCTGGGAAGTTCAGCTGCATCTGCTGAAATTGCACAATTACTTTTAGAGGATAAGTTAAATGTTGTTCTTTTCATTACCCAACCCGACAGGGAAAAAGGAAGGGGAAGAAAACTCTTATCAACACCCGTTAAGCATTTGGCAATTGAAAAAAACATTCCTTTTTTAACTCCAGTTGACCCTAATAGTGACGATGTTACAAAAGAAATATCCCGTTATAAACCCGAACTTTTTTTTCTCTGTGCCTATGCTAAAATCCTTGAAAAAAATCTTCTCGAATTACCAGAGAAAGGAGCGGTTAATCTTCATTTTTCCCTGCTTCCCGAATTGAGGGGTGCTGCACCAATCCAGCGAGCAATAATGAAGGGACTAAAAAGGACAGGTGTAACGACCTTCTTTATGAATGAATTCCTTGATAGAGGAGATATAATACTACAGAAAGAATTAGAGATTAAAGAGTTTGAGACAAGCGGAGAACTTGAGAAAAGGCTAATACCTTTAGGAAAGGATATAGCAAAAGAAACCATAAAAATAATTATGGATGGGGATTTCAAAACCATTAAGCAAGATGAATCAAAGAAAAGTTATGCGAAAAAGATAAAAAAAGAAGAAAGGATTATAGATTGGAACTTTCCATCATTTAAAATAGTTAGAAAAATAAATGGTCTTTCTCCTAAACCCGGAAGTTTAACATTTTTCCGTGGAAAAAGAGTGATTCTCTTAAAGGCACTAAAAGGAACTATAAAAGATGGAGAACCCGGAACAATAGTTCCTAGAAAGAAACTCGAAGTTATTACAGGAGATAGTAAAACAATAATTATTGAATCGCTGAAACCGGAAGGTAAAAAAGCAATGAGTTCAATGGATTTCATCAATGGCTTCAGAGTAAAAGGAAAAGACTCTTTTCAAATCGTAATGTAAACAGGCAAACATAATAATAAAAGGAGGACTTATGAAAAGAGAAAAATACCTTTTATTTCTTTCTATACCTTTCCTTTTAATTTTACTTTCCTCAACCTTTCCTTCTTCTCACTCTTATAGAATTATAGGTATGGGAAAGGAATTTGCGTGGATTGTCGATGACGACTACACGGACATCCTCAAAAACCCAGCTGAAATTGCATTAGTAGAAAGCAGAATCTTTACAAATATAACGACTCTAACATTAAAAAAACCACCTTACTCAAAACAAGATACTACCTCTATAGGCCATTTGTATTCTGACACGCTTATTTACTCCTTAGAAACACTCCCTCTATCAAAAGATATTGACCGACCTTACCTTTTCAGTGGTGTCTTGAATTTTAAACGATTTAAGGGGCTTATATGTATAGATTTTCAGAAATATAAGGAAACATCTTCAACAAAATTCAGAATGAGGGACCCCGAAAATGAACGTTTTTATTGGGTTTATGACGAGACTGCTATTGCAGGCACGACAAGCACAATATACAATAAGGAAACCTCAACTCCTTCTGATGACTATCTTGTCTTTAATTCAAGGAATGGGACTGTCTATTATGAGGATGATGGGAATATTGTTATTTCTTTTACTGCAGGAAGGAATATCTCTGATAATTCAGCTTTCGGATTACAATACTCATTTGAAAGATATTATAACAATGCAGACCCAGTATATGTAAAAAGTAATTATTACTCAAACTATACACTGGGTAGAATGGAAAATATCGAGGAAGTATACAGGATTGAAGAACTCGGGGATTCCTCATACGAAGAATCTTTTGATGTGAATAAAAAAAGTAACAATGACATTAGCAATATTGTAATAACTCATACACTCGCTTGTGGATTTAAGAGTGGTATAGAGAATCAATGGTCCTTCGATTTTGTCCCTAAATTATCACTACAATTCCAAAAATTCAAGAACGAACAGTCAATAGTCACTCTTGCTGATTTTGACCCCGACAACGATAATATCAATCATAACTATAACCATTACGATACTGAATATGAAGCAAAGAAAGATATTAAAACATTTGATCTTTTCGGTTTTGGTTTTGGATTCGCTGGAAGGGCATCCAGAAAAATTGGCGAGAGTGCACGATTCCGATTTATTTCTGATGTTTTTATTGCTCACCTTCGAGATAATGAATCATTAGAAGAAATCACATCCTCTTTTATTTTTACTTACCAGGGTCACCCTTATGATGTGAGTTACATTACTTCAAAAAAGGGAAAGAAGAAAAGATTATTTATCCAGTACAGTCTTGGAGGTGGTATAGAGAGATATTTCACTGATAATATTACATTTGCCTTTGCTGCAATCCTTAGTGAGAAATCGGATGAATTGAGTTTTTTATTTACAGAATCAAATAAATATGCCCCCAATATCAGCGGCAAGGAGGAAAGAACTGGCAGGGTAACAACCTTATCTTTACCTTTGGGGTTTGAAACATATATAGCAAAAAATTTTGGTCTCAGAATGGGGATTGTTGAACATCTTATCTGGAATACGGAAACCAATTATTCTATGAAAAGTTCTACAAAAGTCTCAACTAAAAACAATTTCTTTCATTCAGAAAGGAATTCTACTTATGGTCTGTGTGTTAAAAACGAAAGGATGCAACTCGATATTATCGGCTTAGCAAATCTTCTGGAAATTAAGGATTTGCAGATTTCCTTAACCTTCGAAATGTGAGGAATAAAATGAAAAGAATTTCAGTGTTTCTCTTTATCTTAGTGTTAATAACTAACTGCCTTAAAAAAGAACCAACTGCGCCTGAAACAGGCACTGTCAGTGTTACAGTATTTGATAGTGAAGGAATCCCCCTTGAAGGTGTAAAGGTAATCCTTGCAGAATACACTTCTCACACACAATATACAAATTCATCAGGTGAATGCACTTTTCAAGATATTCCGACAATCCTTTGTGTTATTCATGCCAATAAAAGCAGATTCAGCTCTGCATCAAAAAAGATAAATGTAAAAGCAGGAAAAAACAGTATGGAGTTAACCCTATATCATCAAAATCCATATTTTATAACCCTTTCTTATGGATTGCTAAATGAGATACTTGCCGACACAAAGAGAAAAAACCTTTATGTTACTGATGACTATTCTAACACAATAGCTATAATAGACATTGAGAAAGATACAATTTCAGGATATATTGAACTAAGCAATGAGCCGGTTTGGGCAACCATTTCATCTGACAATGATTATTTATTTGTCTCCGAAGAGGACTATTATTTGGGTGGTTGTATTGAAAAGATTGATTTAACCAGTCAATCAGTTGCCTTCACAAAAGAGACCGATTTTGAACCATATGATATTGAATTTGGAGCAAATCTTCTCTTTGTAAGCCCTGATTATTATTATTATAGCGATAGTATAATGATAATGGATACTGAAAGTCTCGGAGTTGTGAGTTATATTACTGGAGGTAATTTTGAAAACGCTCTTCTCGAAATTGACACCACAGAAAATATGCTATATGCGGGTGAGTATTCAACTCTATACAAATGCAGTATAGATTCAGGGATTGTTGTAGATACCATATCATTTTATTACAGCACTTTTTACGATTTAACATTTGATGAAGAAAGAAAACTTCTTTTTGTAGCAACCTATTATGATGATGAAATAATTGTAATAGATACAGAAAGTTTCGAGATAACACATACTATCTACATTGATTATCCAACAGCACTAACACTCGATGAAGAAAACAAAAGACTTTTCGCCTTGACGCGTGATTATTATGAAGGATGTAAGGTAGTGGAATACGATTCTTTATTTATAGAGAGAAAAGCGTACGCGCTACCAGGAGTTTATTATGGATACAATATACTCTATTTACCCACTAACAACAGAATCTACGGATTAGTGCGTGATTACAACTACAACTCTGCTATCTTTGTCCTTTTACTCGATGCGTAAAATCCCTTAGAATTTCACACGGGACCCGTTGCAAATTGCAACGGCTTGGTGCATTATATCTCCATGCAAAAAGCGGATTATATTTTTAATATCATCCCTGTGTATATCCAAGGGGTATTCTAACGGGGAAAATGGTATAAGGAATATTAATGATTTTACAAAGGATTGTAGCTGGTTTTGGAATGATTCTTGCTGGTTTGCTCTTTTCTCTTATTTTCAAGAAAAGAAAAAAGATTGGCTTTATATTTATATTCTACGGTGCTATTACCTGGGTGATAACGGTTGCATTAAAATTTATCTGGGCATTGCCTATAAACGAACATCTCTATAGCTGGCTCTATTCGGTCTTGCGTGCAGAGATTGCAGGTCCCTTATTCTGGGTCTATATCGGTTCACTTACAGGAATATTTGAATGTGGAGGTATCTATTTAATCGTCCGATTTTCAAGACTGAAAAAAATGTCGCTTTTTGAATCGTATGGATTTGGATACGGATTCGGATGCATAGAAGCATTCTTGCTTGGTCTTGCGCAATTAGCTGCAGTCACAGCTATCCTTACAGGAAAAGTACAGATACCAGCATTAGGATGGCTGGCTGTTCCTGCACCTATTGTTGAAAGGGTAATGGCAATCTTTCTCCATCTTTTTACAACACTTCTTATTATTTATGGAATAAAGGAGGGAAGACCATCCCTCTTCTGGTTTTCCTTCCTCTACAAATCCATTGTTGATACTATTGCTGCCTGGGCACAGTTATCATTCGGCGTATCCACGGTCTCACATATATGGCTTGTAGAAGGAATGTTGTTAATAGTTACATCTGTTTCAATCATCGGCTCTGTTATGTTTTTGAAGAAAAAGTAGCAAGTATTCTTGCGAGTGCAACGATGCCTGCGGTCTCTGTCCTTAGTTTCATTATACCAAGAGTCACAGGCAAAAAACCTTGTTCCATTGCAGCCTCGACCTCCCAATCTTCAAACCCGCCTTCAGGTCCGATAAGAGCAATCACTTTCCTTACATCTTTCCCACAAAGAAACTCTTCAAGCACTTCTTTTCGTTCCTTCTCATAAGCGATAAATTTATGAGGGAATTCCAAACCAATAGATAATAACTCCTCAAATGTAACAGCTTCTCTAATCTTTGGCAGTACAGACCTCTCGGATTGTTTAATCGCAGAAACAGCAATTCTATTCCATCTCTTGATTTTAATAGAACCTGGAATCACTACACTTCTTTTGGTGATAAGTGGAAAAATTTCGCTTATCCCGAGTTCTGTTGCCTTTTCAATAAACCACTCCATCCTCCGTGCTTTCGGTGGAGCAATAGCGATTGCTATATACATCCCTGGTTCGTTTGTCTTTCTTGTAATTTTTGTTATATTTGCAACAATGTAGGTGGATTTTACTTCTGAAACTTGAGAGTGATATTCTTCCCCATCGCCTGTGATAACAACAATTTTATCATCAATCCTTGTCCGCAAAACATTTTTAATATGCCTGAATTCTTTGCCTTTAATAAGGACTTTGCTATCTTTAATATCCTTCTTTTTTACAAAAAAATAAGCCATGATAAAACAATAGTTAAACTGGAGGAAAAACCATTAAGTTTTCTTAGGAGGATCAGTAGAAATATCCTCAAGACGCTTCAGCAGTTCTTTCTCCTCGTTACTTGTCCTTTTTGGTGTCCATATCTTCACCTCAACATACTCATCACCCTTCCCGCGTAAATTCAATTGAGGAAGTCCCTGCCCCTTAAGACGAAAAAGTTTACCTGATTCTGTCCCTCGTGGAATTGTTAATGAAACCTTTCCATTTAATGTTGGGATTTCAATCTTTCCACCAAGAACAGCAGCCGTATAGGAAACAAAGGCTCTATAAACTATGTCTGTCCCATGCCTTTCAAATTTTGGATGCTTCTTTTCCTCTATAACAACAATTAAATCACCTTTGTGCCCATTATTTGGTCCAGCATGTCCTTCACCCCTTAAAGGAATATAATTTCCTTCACTAATTCCAGCAGGAATTTTAACAGAAATTATTGAATCTTTTTTTACCCTGCCAGTTCCTTTACAAACCTTACAAGCATTTTTGACAATCTTTCCTGTCCCACCACATCTACTGCAAGTTGTTATTGTCTGAACAATTCCACCAAAAAGCCCTCTTGATGTCTTAGCAACCTGCCCTCTTCCCTGACACTCAGGACAGGTAATGAGTCCACTCCCAGTTTTAGCACCTGAGCCACCACAGGAACTACATCTATCGTATTTCTTAACTTTTATTTTCTTCTTAACACCTTTTGCAATCTCCTCAAGCGTTAGTTTTAAGTTGACCCTTATATCACCCCCCTGTATTGCCCCGGTCCTTTCCCTGAACCCTGTCCTTGACCTTCCTGTAAACAAATCAAATACATTGCCACCTCCAAAACCGCCTCTGAAGAGCCCTTCCAGAATATCACTTAAATCTCCAAAGTGAGTAAAGTCTCGGCGCATATTGAACCCTCCACTCCCAAATGCGCCTTCCAACCCTGAATGGCCAAAACGGTCATATCGCGCCCTCTTATCTTTATCCATAAGGACTTCATACGCTTCTGATATCTCTTTGAACTTTTCAGCCGCTTCTTCTTTGTTATCAAGGTTTGCATCGGGGTGGAATTTCTTTGCCAGACGTCTGTAAGCCTTTTTGACCTCATCACCACTGGCTTTTTTTGAAACACCAAGAATTTCGTAATAATCCCTTTTTGCCATTCTTTATTATTTAGGTGGACCCTCTTCACTCTTCAGTTTGCTCCTTCTCCTTCTCTTCATCATCTATGACTTCGTAATCTGCATCAACAGCACCTGGTTTTTCAGATTCTTCCCTGGTTGTAGTGGTTTCTGTCTCTGGTTCTTCCTGTTGTTGAGCCTCTGTTTCCTGTTGCCCTGCTGTTGCCTGTTGATACATTTTTTCAGAAAGTGTATAAGCAACCTTCTGGAGTGCATCTACCCTATTCTCTATCTCATCCCTATTGCTGGTATGCAAAACTTTTTTAAGTCCTGTTATTTCTTTTTCTATTTCTTCTTTTTCAGAACTTGTTAATTTATCACCATACTCCCTGAGGCTCTTTTCTGTTGTATAAATAAGTGAGTCTGCTTTATTCCTTACTTCAATAAGTTCTCTCTTTTTCCCATCTTCTCTCTCGTGTTCCTTTGCATCCTTGACCATTCCTTCCACTTCTTTTTCACTGAGTCCACCCGAAGCTGTTATGCGTATCTTCTGTTCCTTACCTGTCCCGAGGTCTTTTGCAGAAACATGGAGAATACCATCTGCATCTATGTCAAATGAAACTTCAACCTGTGGAACCCCTCTTGGCGCTGGCGGAATCCCCACAAGTTCAAACTTTCCTAAGGTTCTGTCATCCACCGCCATTTCTCTTTCACCCTGTAGAACATGAATGGTAACTGCTGGTTGATCATCTGCTGCTGTCGTAAATATCTGACTCTTCTTTGCTGGTATTGTCGTATTTCTTTCAATAATCGGAGTCATTACTGCCCCCAAGGTTTCTATTCCAAGCGTTAAAGGTGTTACATCGAGTAAAAGAACATCTTTAACCTCACCACTCAGAACCGCACCCTGAACAGCAGCACCCAGAGCAACAACCTCATCAGGATTAATACCTCTATGAGGTTCTTTATTAAAATATTTTTTAACAGCTTCCTGAATTGCAGGCATTCTGGTCATACCACCAACAAGGATCACCTCATCGATGTCTTTTGCGGTAACCTTTGCATCATCAAGTGCTTGTTTAACAGGCTGTTTTGTTCTTTCAATTAGATCGTCCACAAGGCTTTCAAGTTTTGCCCTTGTAAGTTTCATATCAAGATGTTTGGGACCAGAGGCATCAGCAGTTACAAAAGGAAGATTTATGGGTGTCTCAAGGGTTGTCGAAAGCTCTATCTTTGCCTTCTCAGCTGCTTCTCTTAACCTTTGCAGTGCTCTCTTGTCCTCTCTTAAGTCGATACCGTTCTCTTTTTTGAACTCATCGGCTATCCAATCAACTATTCTCTGGTCAAAATCATCACCACCAAGATGAGTGTCTCCGTTTGTCGATTTTACTTCGAAAACACCTTCTCCAATCTCAAGAACAGAAATATCAAATGTGCCTCCCCCAAAATCAAAAACTGCTATCTTTTCGCTTTTCTTCTTCTCGAGCCCATATGCAAGTGATGCAGCAGTAGGCTCATTAATAATTCTTAACACTTCAAGCCCTGCTATTTTTCCTGCATCCTTTGTTGCCTTCCTCTGTGCATCGTTAAAATAAGCGGGAACCGTTATGACAGCCTTTTTTACCTCTTGACCGAGATATTCCTCTGCTGCCTTCTTCAGGTATCTCAAAAGCATTGCCGATATTTCGGGTGGTGAATACTGTTTGCCACCCATCTCAACTCTTACATCACCACCAGATGCCTCAATAACTTTATAGGATACCTTTTTCATCTCCTCACTAACCTCACCATACCTCCTCCCCATAAACCTCTTGATGGAGTATATTGAATTTTCAGGATTGGTAATTTGCTGTCTTTTTGCAATTATCCCGACAACCCTCTCACCATCTTCCTTAATCGCCACAACCGAAGGAGTGGTTCTTCCTCCATCTGGATTAGGAATAATAGTAGGTTCTCCTCCCTCCATTATTGCAACACAGGAATTTGTTGTCCCAAGGTCAATCCCTATTACTTTATCCTTGGTTGCCATCTGTATCATCCTCCTTTTCTTCTTTTTGTCTTGAAACTGTAACCTTTGTAGGTCTGATTACCTTGTCACCAAGTAAATATCCCTTTTCTATCTCTTCAAGTATTATCGATGGTTCATGCTCTTCACTTTCAATAGCAAGAAGGGCTTCATGTTTATACGGATCAAATTTCTGACCCACGCTTTCAAATGGTTTCACGCCTTCCCTCTCAAGAACATCTTTTAGCTGCTTGAAAATCAATTTTACACCATCGAGTATTTCCTGAACATTATTTGTATTCTCATCAGTATTGATTGCCCTTTCAAAATTATCAACCACCGGGAGAATACTCAGAATCAATCTTTCGTTAGCATATCTCTCCAACTCTTCCTTTTCTCTAATCACCCTCTTTCTTTGATTGTCCATCTCTGCAAGCACTCTTAAATATTTATCCTTGTAATCTTTTACCTCCTCAAGTACATTGTTTAATTCCTCTCTCAACTGCTCAACAATCGTTTCCAAATTTTTATCACCCTCGTTCTTTTCTTCTACCTCTTCCTTTTTCTCACTCAATATACCTCCTTAATCAGCAAATTTTTAGTAGAAATATAATAACAAAACGGTGATTTGTCAACCTGTTTTATATTTGATTATGGAAATACATACTTTTTCTCAGGAAACAAGACTTCTTTTATCCTTGATGCAATGTTTCTAATAGATATTGTTAGAAATCTTATATCCTCTACCTCAGGTAAGAGAAAAACAGTAAAAACCCCTTCTTTGGCTCTTTCTATATAAAGGAGATAGTAGTCATAGATTAAGGTTATTTCTCTAACCTTCATTTTCTGCCTGTTTGAGAATATCATTAGATGATTGAGAAAGTTATTGATTTCTTTTTCAGAAAATCTTGTTTCTTTTTTCAGGATGATATGCGTGAATATTCCACCTTCAATAATGCCACAAAAGAGAAGATTGGGAAGACTCTCAATAATCCGCCACAGTTGCTCTTTCTCTCTCACTTTCTCCATAATATCTATTGTCAATAACCCCTCTTTCAATTCGGTAATCCGCTTCATCGCTTCTTTACCCTTGATATTATTAAAGCGCGCCCGCTGGAATTGTCCATTTCTATATGAGAATGAAGCGTAATCTTTTCCAGAAATAATAATAAAGTTACCACTAAGTTTCCGATTTTCAATCTGTTTTATTCTGCCAAGAAGGTTTATGTTTTTTAAATCAACCGTTACTTTCATCTAATTTACGAAATTGAGGATTCTTCTCCATCTGATCTTCTCCCAGACTCTATAGAAAGGAACTTCTCTTTCCCAGGAAAAGTAGAGGATTAATGGTTTACCAAGGACATCCCTTTTATCAAGTGGTCCCCAGAATCTTGAATCGTCAGAGTTATCCCTGTTATCTCCCATAACAAAAATACGTCCTTCTGGAATAACAACAGGGCCAAAGTTATCCCTGCAGCTTCCCCCAACAAAACGGAATTCTCCCTCAGCCCAATCCCGCTGGTAAGTGGAAGGGGTAATATTAGGTATGGGAGGAAATTCCCTCGGGTCCTTGTGCAATCCATACGGCTCAAACAAACTCTTACCATTTACATAAACATTCTTATGTTTTACTTCCACAGTATCTCCAGAAATAGCAATACATCTTTTCACAAAATATTTCTTTGTATAAGGTGAGATAAAAATAACAATTTCACCCCGTTTTGGCCCTCTAAATTTCAGGATACTCTTCTTTGTAAAAGGAATCCGGATACCATAAACCATTTTATTAACAAGAAGAAAATCACCTATAAGGAGCGTCTCTTCCATTGAACCAGAAGGAATCTTAAACGCCTGGATAAAAAAAGTTCTTATAATCATCGCGATAATGAATGCCCAGATAATAGATTCTATCCATTCCCTTATTTTAGACTTCTTTCTCATTACGTTCCTTTCATCTGTAAAATGGTTTCCTTAACATAGAAAAGTTCCCTTGTTAATCTAATTCTTCATTGAATATTTTCGATTGATACTCTCTCAATTTCTTCTAAAAACCTGTAAACCTTTTTTAATGCTTTTCCTCTATGACTTATTTTATTTTTCTCCTCTATGTTAAGCTCAGCAAGTGTTTTCTTTAGCTCAGAGACAAAAAAAATAGGGTCATATCCAAAACCATGTTTCCCTTTTGCTGAAGTTGTTATTTCCCCATCAAGAATGGATTCAAATCGTTCAATCCTTCCCTCAGGAAAAGAAATGACCATAACACATCTGAAATGAGCTTTTCTTTTCTCTCTTGGAACTCCAGAAAGCAGGCTCAAGAGTTTCTCATTGTTTTCTTCATCTGTTGCATCTTCGCTTGAAAATCGCGCAGAGAAAACCCCTGGTTTTTTACCAAGAAAGTCAACCTCTAAGCCTGTATCATCAGCAAGTGTAAGTTTTTTTGTCCAGGAAGAAATTACCTTTGCTTTTTTTAGAGCATTTTCATAGAGGGACCTTCCATCCTCTTTTACGATTGGAAGGTCCCCCATATCTCTGAATGTATGGATCCTTACACTCAAATTTCCGAGCACCTGTTGAATTTCGGATATTTTATCTTTGTTTCTTGTTGCCAGTACAATATCAATCAAATCATCAAGGTGCTGCTTCTGCTACAAAGGCATCGAAGAAATAGCTTCTAACAACCGATTTGTAACTTTCCGCTTCTGATTTTGATGCAAAATCTCCGACCCTTACCTTGTAATAAGGAGCTATGTATTCAACATATACTGGCTTGTTAAATAATGAGCTTGCCCTTGCCTTTCTCTTGTTCGCTCCAGCACTGCTGTAAAATGCTCCGACCTGGACTCTGTAAACAGTAGAAGGAGTTGGAGGAGGAGGGGGAGTCTCCTCGAATTCGGTGACTTCCTCTTCTTCAACAAACTCTTCCATCTCTTCCATTTCTTCAGTAAGTTCACCCTCTTCTTCCTCTTCAATGATTATTGGTTCCTCCTCCCCGAACAAATCACCAGGTGGTGGTTTCTTCCCGCAGGAGAAGCTAAGAACCAATGCAAGGCAAAGGAAAAGTAGTAATGCGAGTTTTTTCATAACGGCACCTCCTTTCTTTAAGTGTATCTTTTAAGTCTTTTATGAGCATTCAATCTTCTAACAATTTCTTTCACTTCTTGTGCTCTATCCTTTGGAAGAACAAGTGTCGCATCTTCTGTATGAACGACAACAAGGTTTGAAACACCAATGATTCCAACAACACCGCTCTCTGATACTATTATCGAATTTTTAGTATCAATAGAAACTGCATCTCCTATAATTGTATTACTGTTTTTATCTTTTTTCGAGAACCTCTCAAGTGCGTTCCAGGAACCAACATCGTCCCAGCCAAATGAAGCCCGGACAACTGCCACCCTTGATGCTTTTTCCATAATTGCGTAATCTATAGAAATGGATTCTGTCTTTGCATAAATTTTTCCAAGCACTTTTTTTCTTTCGGATTTATCTCCTATCTCAAAATAGTTTTCCATTTCTCGAGCAAATTCTGGTTGAAAACGATGAAACTCTTCAATAATAACCCCGGTTTTCCAGATAAAGATACCACAATTCCATAAAAATTTGCCATTTTTAATAAATTCGTTTGCTTTTTTCTGGCTGGGTTTTTCCTTAAATCTTTTTACTTCGCATACTCCATCGGATATTTTCTTACCAGATTCTATATAACCATACCCTGTTTCTGCCCTCGTCGGAACAATTCCAAAAGCTACCAGATATTCCCTTTGTGATATATCAACAGCCTTTTCGATGCAATTCAAAAATGATTGTCTCTCTGTTATTACATGGTCAGCAGGCAACACGACCATAATTGATTCAGCATCTATATCGAAAAGATTATAAGCAGCGAGACCAATTGCAGGGGTAGTATTTCTGCCCATGGGTTCAAACAGGTAATTTTGAGAAGGAATTTTAAGATTAATACTAAGTAAACTATTTTTTATATCTTCATTTGCAACGATAAAAATTCTCTCCTTTGTAACCAATGGAGAAATCCTCTCTATGGTTGTTTCAACCATCGTTTTGGTGTCAAAGATATTCAACAGCTGTTTTGGTAACTGCTTTCGACTTCTTGGCCAGAATCGCTCTCCTCTCCCACCAGCTAAAATAATAGCGTATATCAAATATCCCTCACATAATTGTTATAAACATTTAACTAAAGTAATCATTCAAAATATGCTTCTTTGAGTTTTGCCTGGAAACTTCCTATTTTCAAAATCTTAAACCGCATTAAAACAGGTATTTTCCACATATCGTCTGTGAGCCAGATTATTAAACCTCCTTTTGAAGCAAAAACTGTGCCATCTTCAACTATTAGCTGAACCATCAAACAATCAAATTCACCCGCATGGGTTTCAACATTTTCTTTTTTCAACACCTTTATCTCAAGGTTATAATTTTTCTTATCAGTATGATTATTTATGAAAAAAGATTTACCAACTTCAAGAGCAAGGGTTCTTGCAAAATAGATTGAGGCAATAATATCTTTTGCCCCTGGTTCTATAGGAAACTCCTCTCCATTAGAATAAAACGCCTTTCCAATATCCTGCTTGAATTCAACAACCTGGTCATTCTTGTAGCGCCCCTCTCGAATGTGTTTTTCGAACCTGAGAGAATGAAGATTTACTGTATCAATATATGAATCATACCTATCATCTATCTTAAAAATTTTGGAAAAGAAAGAGTTAGTTCTTTCAGTTGACACAATGTGAAAGCAAGGTATACTATCAATCATTGTAATCTCGCTGATCTCCATCGTCGCAGTTCCAGCCTTCACCGGACCATATTCAACAGAGAAAACAAGTTTTTCTCCTGTATTGAAAGGTCTGAAATCGGCATAAAGAAAATGCACTATTAACAAAAACATAAAAAAAGTCAATATTATAAATATTCTTTTTCTTTCCATAATTCACTCTCATTCTAATACTACAACTAAATATATATAAAAAAAAACCATTTGTCAAGCATTTTCTACCATTCCGACTGGAAGAAAAGTGCAGAATCACGAAGCAATCTCGGTTTTCACTTTTAACTTTTTACTTTTTACTTGTCCTTATCTCCGTCTCGTAATTTTTTGGGGAGAATGGCTCCCCATACTTGTTCAAAAAAAGAATTTCTTCGAGCGATAATCTCTCTCTCTGCCCTGGTTCGAATTTCTGTGATTCATAACCGATTGTGATTAAAGAAACAACATCTATGTTTCTGGGAATATGCAAAATGTTTCTTATTGCTTTTTTATTAAACCATCCTATCCAGCAGGAACCTAATCCTAACTCTGTTGTTTTCAACAAAATATGTTCTATAGCAGCTCCCATATCAAGAAAATGATACGGAATGTTTTTCAACCCAGCCCCTACTTTGTGAACCAAAAACGATTTTTTTGCACAGGCAACAATATATACTGGAGCTGTTTTTGCCCAGTCATTTAAAACAACACCACCAAGCGTTTTCTCAAATATCATCTTCACCTTTTCCTTATCCGAAACCACAATAAAACGCCAGGGCTGAGCATTACAGGCAGAAGGAGCAAACCTGCAAGCTTCAATAATCACTTTTAATATTTCTTTATCAACCTTTTTTCCTTCATACATTCTTACACTTCTTCTTAGTTTGATTATTTCATCAAGAGTAAGTTTTCTCATTTTACATCCTTTCTTTTCAAAGTTCATCCTTCGCAGTAGCACTGCTACGGAGAATGGACCTTGTGCGGCGGGCAGGCTGATATTCAACATTGTAAGTATATTCTAATTCTTTAAAGAATTCAAGAGAAATAAAAAATTAAATATTTATTATTAAAATTTCTTTAATATACGATATAATCTTAAAAAAGATATTTTTGTTAACTTAAACGTAACAATATAAAAAACAAATGGCTTAAGGAAGATTTTTTTAATTTTATATCATAAAAAAAATGTTTAAAAACTCAGAAAAAACTTGACAAATTTTTTAATAAACTATATACTCTATCAAATCTCGAAGAAAGGAGGTAGACTATGCCGGCAAAAAAGAAAGCAGGCAAAAAGAAAAAAGCCGCTAAAAAGACAACAAAGAAAAAAGCAACTAAGAAAAAAGTGACAAAGAAAAGAACAGCATGCAAAAAGACAGCAAAGAAGAAGACCACAAAGAAAAAAACAACTAAGAAAAAGGCTGCAAAGAAAAAAACAACCAAGAAGAAAGCCACAAAAAAGAAAAGATAGCGTGCTTATCTAATTACACCCCGATTTCGAGATCAAGATATATATGAGGGGAATTACTTCCCCTCATATTTTTTTTCAAATTCAAAAAGAAAGAAACTACAGCCGCTTCAAATAGTTCATTTATTATTTTGGAGTATTATTTTTTGGAGTGCAAAATCGGTGATTTTGCCCTTTTGCAACGACACCGTCGTTGCACTCCATATTAGAATTATGCTTTGCAATAACGTCGTTATTGCACTCCAGATTTAAAGAATCTAATTATGAAATTACATCTTAATATATTAAAATAA
This sequence comes from Candidatus Cloacimonadota bacterium, assembly GCA_004375785.1. Classification (GTDB taxonomy): domain Bacteria; phylum Hydrothermota; class E44-bin80; order E44-bin80; family E44-bin80; genus E44-bin80. The sequence continues at coordinate 24,991 of SOKM01000249.1, forward strand.
GATATTTTCAATTTGAAACGGCACTACAGATTTGTAAACTCTGTAGCTTATCCTATACTATCTTCTAAATGACATAATAATAGAATATGTAATGCCCCCGAACAAAATAAATA
>SOKM01000154.1 GCA_004375785.1 Candidatus Cloacimonadota bacterium
GCTCAGACAGCCAGGAGGTTGGCTTAGAAGCAGCCATCCTTTAAAGAAAGCGTAACAGCTCACTGGTCGAGTAATTTTGCACCGAAAATATAACGGGGCTCAAATCTGTTACCGAAGCTGTGGCTCTGTATCGTTCTGGTACAGGGGGTAGAGGAGCGTTCTATCGTGAGTGAAGTCCCAGACGCGAGTCAGGATGGACATGATAGAAGTGAATATGCCGGTATGAGTAGCGATAATTCCGATAAGAAATCGGAACACCGAAAACCTAAGGTTTCCTGGGGAAGGTTAATCCGCCCAGGGTTAGTCGGTCCCTAAGGCGTAGCCGAAAGGCGAAGTCGATGGGAAATTCGTTAATATTCGAATACCACTCAGAAGGTGTTTTACCGAAGGGGTAACGCAGAAGGGTAGACCAGTCTCGTGACGGAATACGAGATTCAAGCCTGTAGGGGGTTCCGGTAGGTAAATCCGCCGGAACATTACCCTGAGAGGTGATGAGGAAGCAGTAATGCTATAAACTGGTTAATCCCACACTGACAGGAAAAACCTCGTAGGGAGTCTTCTGGGTGACCGTACCGTAAACCGACACAGGTAGGTAGGGTGAGAATCCTAAGGTGCTCGAAATAACCCTCGTTAAGGAACTCGGCAAATTGACCCCGTAACTTCGGGAGAAGGGGTGCCTTCTCTGGTAAAATTTTTTACAGATGGAGCTAGAGGAGGCCGCAGAGAAATGGCCCAAGCGACTGTTTAACAAAAACACAGGTCTCTGCTAAATCGAAAGATGATGTATAGGGACTGACACCTGCCCGGTGCCGGAAGGTTAAGGGAAGGGGTTATCCAGCCCTTTCATTGAAAGAGTTGGAGAAGCTCTGAACCGAAGCCCTGGTAAACGGCGGCCGTAACTATAACGGTCCTAAGGTAGCGAAATTCCTTGTCGGGTAAGTTCCGACCTGCACGAATGGTGTAACGACTTGGGCACTGTCTCAACGAGGGACTCGGTGAAATTGAAGTGGCGGTGAAGATACCGTCTACCTGCGACTGGACAAAAAGACCCCGTGAACCTTTACTGCAGCTTGACACTGGATTTTGGCACTGCATGTGTAGCATAGGTGGGAGGCTATGAAGTTTCGACGTCAGTCGGGATGGAGCCATCAGTGAAATACCACCCTTGCTTTATTGAAATTCTAACTTTGCGAAAGTGAAGGACAATGTCTGGCGGGCAGTTTGACTGGGGCGGTCGCCTCCTAAAAGGTAACGGAGGCGCCCAAAGGTTTCCTCAGCACGGACGGTAACCGTGTGTTGAGTGCAAAGGCATAAGGAAGCCTGACTGTAAGGCCGACAGGCCGAGCAGAGTGGAAACACGGGCTTAGTGATCCGGCGGTTCCGAGTGGAAGGGCCGTCGCTCAACGGATAAAAGGTACTCCGGGGATAACAGGCTGATCGGTTCCGAGAGTTCATATCGACGAACCGGTTTGGCACCTCGATGTCGGCTCATCGCATCCTGGGGCTGGAGAAGGTCCCAAGGGTTGGTCTGTTCGCCCATTAAAGCGGTACGTGAGCTGGGTTCAGAACGTCGTGAGACAGTTCGGTCTCTATCCATCGCAGGCGTAGGAGATTTGAGGAGAGCTGTCCTTAGTACGAGAGGACCAGGATGGACAAACCTCTGGTGAACCAGTTGTTCTGCCAAGGGCATCGCTGGGTAGCTATGTTTGGACGGGATAACCGCTGAAAGCATCTAAGTGGGAAGCCCACTCCAAGATAAGATCTCCCTCTCTGTATGGCAACATACAGGGACTAAAGGTCACTTCGAGATTAGAAGTTTGATAGGCTGCAGGTGTAAGCTCCGTAAGGAGTTCAGCCGAGCAGTACTAATCGACCGTGAGATTTGGATTCTAAGGATCCCTAACAGGCTCCATGTTTAATATTTTTTGTTGTTCTAAATTCCGGTGGTCAAAACGGAGGGGAAACACCTGTTACCATTCCGAACACAGAAGTTAAGCCTTCCAGTGCCGATGATACTACTTGTTTGTCCTGTGGGAAAGTAGGTCGCCGCCGGATTTTTTTATTTTAAATTTTCCATCCTCTTCTGAAATAGGCACACAGATATTCACAGATAAAACAGATTTCCACAGATACATTTTATTGTGAAAATCTCGTCTACTTATTTTTTGTGTTAGTTCTTTATACTTATATATAATAAATCTGTGTTTATCCTTCTAATCTGTGTTAATCTGTGTGCTAATTTTTAACTTTTTTTAGGGGAGGTAGGTTATTCGAGGATGACGAGTTTCTGTTCGAGATTTACCTTAATCCCTTCTTCCACAAGTATCTCTTTAATTGTCCCATCCTTCGGGCTCTTTAATTCATTCTGCATTTTCATTGCTTCAAGTATCAGAATCGGGTCGCCTTTTGCCACCTTGTCGTTCTCTTTTACCTTTAGTTTAGCAATAAGACCTGGCATAGGTGCGCATATTACAGACAGAACTTCATCGCTCTCACCACCACCCAATGCTTCTCCGAATTTAACTTCAGTGCAGTTGTGTCCTATCCAGAGAAGAAAATGTGCTTCACCTTTTTGTTCGCAATAAACTTCATAGGATTCTCCATCAATTAGAAGAGACCTGAAACCGTTGAGGCATTTTTTTGAGAGGTTGATTCTATGCATATTTCCATTTACTGCAACATCGAGACTATTCTTCCCATCCTTTACTTCTATCTCAAAAATCTTATCATTTAGACGGACTTTCTTTTTCATCTAAGTGCGTTTTCCCTTCCTATAATTTTCCAGAGGTTCACTCTCTTCGGCTTTTCATGATTATTGAGCGTTTTCTCTTCAGTAAGTTTTTCACATATTGCGGCTATTGCAGCAATCTTCTCCTCATCTATTTCCTTATTATTTATTTCAAAACTATTCAGGAAGTGAGTGCTGAATTCGCCTTTAACAAACCTCTCATCCTGCATGATACTTGAAAGTAACCCTAAAATCGTTTTTACACCTATAATCCTGTATTCATCAAGAGCCCTTCTCATTCTTGAGATTGCAATATTTCTATTCTCTCCCCAGACAATAAGTTTTGAAATAAGAGGGTCGTAAAAGACAGGGATTTCAAAACCTTCGTAAATTCCACTATCCAATCTAATACCTGGACCTGATGGTTCTACAAGATATCTAATTTTTCCTGGTGATGGAATGAAATTATTATCAGGGTCTTCGGCATATATCCTTGCCTCGATTGCATGTCCTTTTTGTTTTAGTTCTTCCTGTTTGTATGAAAGTTTCATTCCAGATGCAATCTTTATCTGTTCATGAATAATATCAACATCTGTAACAAGCTCGGTTACAGGGTGTTCTACCTGTATCCTTGCATTGACCTCAAGGAAATAGAAAACTCTGTTTTTATCTATTAAAAATTCAACAGTACCGGCATTCGTGTATCCACAAGCTTTCACTATCTTTATAGCTGTTTCTCCCATTCTTCTCCTTAACCCTTCATCAAGGACGCAGGATGGGGATTCTTCAATAATCTTTTGATATCTTCGCTGTATTGAGCACTCCCTTTCAAAAAGATGAATAGCATTTCCATATTTGTCGGCAAGAACCTGCATCTCTACATGTCTCGGTTCTTCAACATATTTCTCTATATAGACAGTATCATCACCAAATGCAGACATTGCTTCCCTTCTTCCGAGTTCTATCGCCTGTTTAAGTTCCTCCTTATTCCTTACAATCCTCATGCCCTTACCTCCACCTCCCATTGATGCTTTAAGTATTACTGGAAAACCAATTTCGTCAGCTGTTCTATCGAACTCTTGAGGATTGTTTGTTTTCCCTGTCATTCCTGGAATAATGGGAGCACCTGTATCCCTGACAGTATTCCTTGCTGCAATTTTATCACCAACAAGTTTCAGTGCAACTGGATTCGGGCCGATAAAAATCAGACCTTCTCCCAGGCACTTTTCAGCAAAGATATAGTTTTCTGCAAGAAAACCATATCCAGGATGTATGGCTTGACATTTTGCATTCTTTGCAGTAGAAATCAATTTATCCATATCGAGATAACTCTTCTGGGGGTTAGATTCGCCTATATGATATGCCTCATCAGCCCTCCTTGTATGGATAGAATCCCTGTCTACATCGGAATAGACTGCAACTGAAAGTATACCCATCTCCTTGCAGGCTCGTATAATCCTTAACGCAATCTCACCACGATTTGCAATCAATATCTTTTTAATCAACTCCACTCCGGTTTCCTCTTCTCAAGGAAGGCTTTCATTCCCTCCTGTGCTTCTTCACTCTTTCTTAAATGTGCTAAGGTATCCGCTGTAAATTCTTTCACTTTATCAAAAGGCTGAAGTGGAACCTTTTCAAGAAGTTCCTTGCAGACCCGAAGGGCATTCGGGCTTCCTTTGAGCAGTTCATCAACCAGTTCCTTAATAGCACTGTCAAGTTTTTCTTCCTCAACAACCCCGTTTATAAGTCCTATCTTTAATGCATCCTCTGCACTCAATCTTCTCCCTGTAAGAAAATACTCCCTTATTCTACCTTCCCCGCATTTTCTGAGCATAAATGGTGATATATCGGAAGGGACAAGACCTATTCTTACCTCGCTAAAACTAAATTTCGCTTTTGATGAAGCAATAGCAATATCGCATACAGATACAAATCCTGTGCCACCACCAATTGCAGGTCCGTTCACCCTTCCTATTACCGGTTTGGGAAAAGAATAAATAAGATAAAAAAGTTCCGCCAGTCGCAGTGACTCCTTATAATTTTCTTCAAAACTCTCTGTCATCACATCTTTCATCCAGTTGAGGTCTGCACCTGCGCAGAAGCAGGTTCCCTCACCGGTTAGAATAATAACCCGTATATTCTTGTCGGATTTTATCTGCCCAAATACGGAAAAGAGTTCCTCTATCATCTTCCAGTTGAATGCATTTCGTACTTCGGGTCTATTCAATGTGACCGTGGCAATCTTATCTTTAACTTCAAATCTAATTGTTTCGTACATTTTTACTCCTCTTAAGTTAATATTCAGTTAACTCCGTTGTAGATTGTCATTGCGAGTATGCTTTCATATTTACTCCCGAAGCAATCTCATATTCGCGAAACAAGTTTCGCTACTCCATTCTCTTTTTCCTTTAACCTTTATCCTTGTCTTTTTTTCTGCTGCCTTTTATTCTCTGTTTATCTGATATTCTGATAGTCTGATTATCTGTCCTCCTCTACATCCTGAATATTCCAAATCTATATTCCGGGATGGGAACATTGAGAGATGCCTCAAGGCAGAGCCCCAACACTTTTCTTGTGTCAATTGGGTCTATGATGCCATCATCCCATAACCTTGCCGTGGAATAGTATGCGCTTGATTCTTCCTCGTATCTTTTCAGGATGGGTGTTTTGATCTTATCAATCTCATCTTTTGATAACTTTTTTCCCTGTTTCTGAAGTTGTCTGACCTTTACAGTAGCAAGAACACCTGCTGCCTGTTCTCCGCCCATAACACAGATTTTTGAACTTGGCCACATCCATAAAAATCGTGGGAAATATCCTCTTCCACACATAGCGTAATTCCCAGCACCATAAGAACCACCGACAATCACAGTAAGTTTTGGAACATCAGCATTTGCAACTGCATGTACTATCTTTGCCCCATCCTTTGCAATTCCTCCATGTTCATATTTCTTTCCTACGATAAAGCCTGTTATATTTTGTAGAAAAATTAAAGGGACTTTTCTTAATGAGCAGAGTGATACAAAATGAGCACCTTTTAGTGCAGATTCGCTGAAGAGTACACCATTGTTTGCAACGATACCTACGAGGTATCCAAAAAGCCTTGCAAATCCGCAAATGATTGTCTGACCATACAACTCCTTGAATTCATGAAACCTGCTTCTGTCTACAAGCCTCGCAATGACTTCTCTGATGTCAAACTGTTTCCTCAAATCCTGGGGAACAATTCCGTAGAGCTCTTCAGGAGCATAGTAAGGCTCCTCCGGTTCGATTCTATCAAGTGGATATTTTTCTCTTTTGGGTATGTTAGCAGCGATATCCCTTGCAAGTTTTATGGCATGTTCATCGTTTAATGCATAATAATCGGTTACACCGGATATTCTTGAATGAACATCTGCACCGCCGAGGTCCTCAGCGCTTACATCTTCTCCGGTTGCTGCCTTGACAAGTGGAGGCCCACCAATAAAGATTGTCCCCTGTTGTTTTACGATTATGGTTTCGTCACTCATTGCGGGCACATAGGCTCCACCAGCAGTGCTGGAACCCATTACTACTGCGATCTGTAATATATCCATAGCAGACATCCGTGCCTGATTATAGAATATCCTTCCGAAATGGTCTTTATCAGGAAAAGTTTCGGATTGATAAGGAAGGAATATCCCTCCTGAGTCCACAAGATAAACACAGGGAAGGTGATTCTCTATTGCTATTTCCTGTGCCCGTAAATGTTTCTTAATAGTTATCGGAAAATATGTGCCGCCCTTTACCGTTGCATCGTTTGCAACAATCATTACCTCTCTACCACTAACCCTTCCAATACCTGTGATTAGCCCTGCACAGGGTGCATCGTTTTTATACATGTCAGTAGCAGCAAGCGAACTCAACTCCAGAAAAGGAGTATTTTTGTCAAGTAGAAGTTCAATCCTATCTCGAACGAGGAGCTTTCCTCTATCTAAATGTTTTTTTCTTGCTCTTTCAGAACCACCTTTTCTAATCTCTTCGTATTTTTTCTTAAACTCTGCAAGAAGGTTAAGATGGAATTCCTTTCTCTCCTTGAAGTCCTTACTATTGATATTTATCTTTGTATCTATCCTTTTCATATAACTCCTCTTTGATTTATCTGACAGTTTTTTTTCTCAATAACATTTTTGACATAGATTTTTATACCTTAAATAAATAATAAAGTCAAGAAAAAAACAAAATCAACAGGGATTGAAAGAGAATATAAGAGATTAAAAAACGATATAAATCAAATGGTAATTTCCAAATCTCAATATACAAATCACAAACAATACCCCAAAAAAGACAATTACCAAACC
>SOKM01000089.1 GCA_004375785.1 Candidatus Cloacimonadota bacterium
CATTCTTTCCTTTAGACCCTGTCATTGTTATGCGAATGGTGGCACTTCTTGTTATCCGTATTTCGTTGCTTTCAGGAACATACTGGACTGGAAGGAACTGGAACCTCAAAATCCTGTAATCCCGCAGGATTTGGGGAGTATCAAGATAAAGTTGTTTCTCAGGGTAGGCATCAATAGAAAAAGAGATAGGTTTTCTGAGGTGTATGGAATACTCATCTATCTTTCCAACTTCGCCACTAAATGAGCCTCTGTCCGATATTGCGATAATACCTGAAACATAGGGAAGAGGTGGAAAACCATCTTTTTCTAAAACCTCAAGTTCGCCCATCTTAATTATTTGAGCATCGAATCCTTCTGTCTGGATTGGTGGGAAATTAATTTCAAGAATAGTTTCAAAAGGTGTGGAGGTGAGAACTCTTATTTCTGCCTTGTTCGATTCGGCAGCATTAAGGAAGATGGAAAACACTAAAAAAATAGATAGAAAAAAACCCGATTTTTTCATCGCGTTCATTATATCAGAAATTTCAAAAAAGTCAAGTTTTTTTAGTTTTTTTAAAATTCTGCTTTAACTCATCCTACATCCCTTTTCTCTCTTTACTCTTCTCTGTTACTCTGATCCTCTGGTATTCTGATGCTCTGTTACATTTACTGCAAGCGTCACTTTATCCTTTGACTTTTATTATCTTACATCCTACATCGTACATCATACATCCCAAAATTTCACTTTTACCTTTTACCTTTTTACTTTTAATTTGTCTTCTCTTATGTCAAATGTGAAGCCAACGGTATCGAATCATATGAGATGACTTGTCCACCGAAGCTCCTGTCCACCGAAGCCTTGGCGTAGGTGGATTGGCGTAGGAGGATTGGCGCAGACTGGACCTGACCCCACTATAACACAGGATGGATCAGCATTCGTGGTGATTATACGAGGCTCTTTGCTGCAGTATCTGGCACACCCATCTCTTTGTATGCTTTCTTCGCTTTTCTAATGAAGCTCTTGTATTCCTCTTTCCCCTCTTCCTTCAGGAATATTCCATATTCCATCCATGAATCTGCAAGTTTCTTTTTCATACCAAGTTTCTCAAATATCTTGATGGATTTCTCATACTGCTCATTCGCATTCTTTTTCTTTTCATGAGAAGCGATTCGTGCACAATTGAGTAAGGACGTTGCCATACCTGCTTGATTCTTTAGCTCTTTGCTGAGTTGAGATGCCTTTTTCACGTATTTCCTTGCGATTACTAATTCTTCCTTCTGTTTCAGGCTTAATTCACAAAATCTATTATACAATTCTATTAGATTCCTCCTACTGCCGATTGACTCAAGTACAATTTTTGCTTTAGAGAGATACTTATTCGCTTTCTCCAAATTATCCAATCGAAGATAAATCCCTCCAAGCTCAGAATACGCGCTTCCTTCACCAAGTTTATCGCTTATTTCGCTGGAAATTGCTATATTCTTCTCCAATTCCTTAATCGCTTTTTTATACCTCTCCTGTTCTAAATATATTCGTCCAAAATGACCACACGTCAATGCTTCACCTTTCTTATATCCCAGTTTCTTGGAAAGCTGTCTATGCTGAGAATAGAATGTAATCGCCTTATCAAAATTCCCAAGAGCATGGAATACCGTCCCAAGATTTCCACTTGAAATAGTCATTCCCCATTCATCACCTATCTCTTTTGAAGAATGAAGATGGTTTTCAAAACAATCTTTTGCCTTATCAAACTCACATCTATCCAAATGGACAAGACCAAGATTCCCATAAGAAAGCCCGAAAAGATACTTATCCCCAACTGCTTCTCCTTCCTGTATTGCTTTATTGTTACATTTGATGGCATTTTCGTAATCACCGAGAGCATGATGAAAGAGTCCAAGATGACTGTTTGCCATTGCAATGCCCAACCTTTCATTCAATTGAGAATAAATTTTGAT
>SOKM01000341.1 GCA_004375785.1 Candidatus Cloacimonadota bacterium
AAATTTATCTTCCTATGAAAACCATCTTTTTAATCATTCTAAAATTTTGAGTTTCAAGTCTTAAGAGATAAATTCCATTCCCGACTTTGTTGCCAGAGTCATCTCTCCCATCCCAGATAATTTCAGTAGGCAGTAAGGAGTAAGCAGTAGGTAGTGTAAAAGATCTGACCAATCGTCCACTCAAGTCATAGATGTTTAACTCTATGCCCTCTGCCCTCTGCTCTTTGCCTTTTACGCTTTGCCCTATGCCCTCTGCACCAGGAAGGATAAATGTGATGGTGGTGGAGGTGGTGAAAGGATTTGGAGAATTCTGAAAGATTCCTATCAATCTCTCCTTGTCTTCCTCTTCTTCAATTCCAATCTCAAATACAACAAATGTATCAATATTAGTATTAATAGTATCCATTCCATCTGAGAATTCAAAATAGAAGTAGTGTTCTCCAACAGAGAAGCTATCCATTGAAAAATAAAAATCAGCACCATCACTATAACTGTGGTCATCGGAACTCATTTGATAATCCGTTCCATCTATAACAACATCTTTGAGTGTTGGAAGATTATTATCCGAATCTGTGTATGTAACAGCAAAAGTAAAGGTTGTATCAGGTGTTCCTGAATCAGGGACGACCTGTGGGTTTGTGAGGACTGGGGGAGTATTACTATCAACTATAAAAGTAGGTGTTTCACGATAGAACCTACCTGGCTCAGCATAATCGTTGAGTTCTAAATCACCTGAGATGTAAAAGGTAGATGTCCCACTGGATAAATAGAGACCGCTTGTATTTGGCCATGGTCCAAAGTCCGGGTCATTGACAAGGTCGGCAAAAGAACACCTGAGCCATAGAGAATCAGCATTGGTGGTTTCGTCAATATTACCAATATCCCAATAGTCACCTGTATATTGATTGATTTTTAAAAGGCAAGAAGTAAGCAGAGGGTTATCAACACGCATAAGCATATAAGCGAAAGTATCAGAAGGAGATTCGGGATTATAAACACCTCCACCGTACAGATACCAGGGACCAAAGAGGAAGTTTTCATACCACGGCCATCCTCCGCCATTATTGGAAATCTTTATGTAAAGATAGTCTTGGGAGTATCCAGCCCAACATCCTGTTAGGTCAAGCCATGGTCCTGCAGCTCCTCCTGTCGTATCACCAGCTATCTCATCACAGGTAGATACCAACAGGTTGGCTGGAGTTGGAAAAACATTTCCAACATTGATTGGTGACTGGGTTCCATAGTAACCGTCACTATTCTGAGCTCTGATGTAGTAATATATGGTTCCGCTGCCTGGCACTACAATATCTGTCTCGTAGGTAATCTTATAACCTACAGTGTCTATTGGCACCATCGAACTACTGTTCCATGAACTTTGACTATCAAAAGAGTACCAGAGAGTAACTGTTGACTGAACTGGTTGTCCACCTAATGTATCGAGGATATCCACATTAAACCAGACTGTTGAATTGGATGGTGGTGCTGAATTACAAACATCATAGATGAAAGGTATTCTCGCTTGCTCAACCCTTGGCATACTGAACCCTTCATAATTAGAGAACCTCTGCTCCGCAGTTAGAGTTATTACTGTGACCACCAGAGACACAGATAAAACAAGTAAAAACATTCTTTTAGACATAAAACACCTCCTTTTGTTAGTTACTTATTATAAAATACTCTCCTAAAAAATTGCCTTGCTAACATTTTTCAATATAATATTAGAACTCAAAAGTCAAGATTTTTATATTGCAAGTGCGGGGCTCACTGAGTATTTACATAAGACAATTCGTTAAACTTCTATCCCACATCATACATCGTACATCTTACATCCCTTATCCACTCTCTTACCTTTCCATTGCCTTCTTTCGCATATCAGACGATAGTTTCTCGATAGCATAGCGCAACGCTGTTCTTGGCATTTCAGACTTATGT
>SOKM01000239.1 GCA_004375785.1 Candidatus Cloacimonadota bacterium
GAGTGGGTTACAGACAATAAAACCATATAGTATTCGCTCTACAGCTGCAACAGCACTTCTGTTAAATGGAATGAGCATTGCCTATATAAGTAAGCTGCTTGGTCATTCTGATATCAGAACAACTCAGATATACCTGAAAGTAAAAACAGCGGAATTGAAGAATGAATTAGCTCAGAAACATCCAAGATTAACTTTTGGAAAACAACTACAAAATACGAAGGAGGTAGAAAAAAATGAAGTTTGAAAAACATTTCAATGGTTTTAAAGAATATCTTGAAACAAATCAATTTTCAGAGAGAACAGTTGAAACCTACTGTTCTTATGTAAAACAATTTCTCTTTTTCATTGAGGAATATTACCCAAGGATTACATCGCTGGAAAAGATTACAAAAGATATTGTATTAGATTACCAGAATTACCTTACAAATTATAAGAATGACAAAGGAGAACCATTAGCGAATAAAACACAGAGCTTAAAACTGAGAGCCTTAAAAAAGTTCTTTCTCTTTCTCATAAGGAAGGACTTAATTTTAAAAGACCCTACAACCATAATTACTTTCCCTAAGGAAGAGCAAAGACTTACCCGGAATATTCTCTCTGAGAAAGAGGTTTTTGAACTCCTGGATAACATCAAATTGAGAGATCCCATCGGGATACGCAACCGAGCAATTTTAGAACTGTTTTATGCCTGCGGAATAAGAACCTCTGAACTTTGCAATTTAAAAGTACACGATGTGGATCTGAAGGAACAGACGGTAATCATCGTGAAAGGAAAAGGGAACAAATCCAGGCTGTTACCGATTGGACAGTATGCTTCTTATTATATACAGCAATATCTAGAGAAGGCAAGAAAATATATGCTCAAAGGAAAGATGAATGATCCGGGATATTTGTTCCTGTCTCAACGAGGGAATCCTTTCAATAAGTCAACAATAAATAAGACAGTGATGAAAACTGTTTGTAGAAATACAAACCTAAAAAAATCTATTTCTTGTTATTGCATGAGGCATTCTATAGCCACCCATTTATTGAGAAACAAAGTAGATATTATGTATATTGCACAACTGTTAGGTCATTCCTCACTGAAGACTACACAGAAATATTTGCATGTTGAGATTAGTGATTTAAAGAAGATGCACAGCCTTTACCATCCACGTGAGAGGAAGTCTATTAAATAAAACTCTCTTAAACATGTTGTAACAATTTTCCTTCCAATTGGTAAGAAAAAAATAACCAAAAAAGCAGAAAAAAGTTCATAAAGGACTTGACTTTAAAAAAAATATTGCGATCGCCCTCCAATATAAAATCTTTTATTGGAGGTGCGATATGGTTACTTTTAGTGTACCCATTAAGGAGCAGGAATGTGAACCGAATGAAAAAGAGGAATATTTTCGTTTCTCCGTTCCTGAAAAATCAGTTCTCTTTGCAGGCTCCCGGTATCTTGAAGTTCCCCAGAGAACCTGCCGGGATTTAGTACAGCAGTTTGCCAATCATGGGTTTAGCTTTTTAGTTGGCTGTGCTGACGGGGTGGATCGATCTTTTAGAAGAGCCTTAGCTTCTTCCCCGTACAAAGACCGCTGTTTTGTTGCCTGCGCTTTCCCTAACAGGGTAAACTCCCCTTACTCTTATGGTTTATTTGCCTCGGTTGTTGTTCCCAAAAATCTTACTCCAAAAGCTGCTTTACACAGGAGAACGATCTGGATGGTTAAGCGCTGCTCTATGGCAGTGCTGTTTCCGGAAAACCCCCTGAATCAATCCTGGGGGAAGGGGTCAAGTTTGGTATTTCGAGCTTCAAGGTACAATCTCAAACCTGTGTTTGTGGTTTCTTCACGTCCACCGAAAAGCTCAATCCATTACAGGGTGTTATCTTCGAGTCTCTTTGGTGTGGTAGAAGGGTATTGGGTTGTTCCCCAACCATTTTT
>SOKM01000152.1 GCA_004375785.1 Candidatus Cloacimonadota bacterium
TCACTTCCGAATAATATTTCTTTGAGATTTTTCTAACAACTGCGGTTCTTACACCAAGAAAATTTATTTCCTGGTCGTCCTTAAAAAATCTTTTAATACCCTTACGATATTCTTTGTCAACATGCTGTTTCAATTCTTTCCTTATTTCTCTTAGTATAGTTTTCATTTAAATTCAAATAAATTTTACACAAATTCCATTGGTTCAGGTTCTGGCTCTGTCGATTTTGTACATCCAATAAAAAGTGCGAAGGAAACAAGAATAAATGTTACTGTTAAATAAAGGAATATTTTGTGTTTCATTTTACGCCTTCTTTAATTTTTTTATAATTATATAAAGAAAAGAATAAAAAGTCAAGGATTTTTTTTGTGCTGTCAAGGCAAAATAGAAAATTCTTCTTGATTTTGGAATGAAAATAATATATAATGGGTTAAAAATCAACCGTGGTTAGAAAGACGTACATTTATAAAAGGAGACTATATGAGAAAGATTCTATTGTTGTTAGTAATATTTTTGTTGTTACCAGCTCTACTTTTTGGTCTAAAGAAGTGTCCAAACTGTGATAAAACCTGGCCAGATAAGCAAAAATACTGCGAACAATGTAGTGCAGAACTTGTGAAAGTGAAGCCTAAACCTAAAACAAAACCGAAACTTACATATCTTCACACCAATGAAAAAGGATATAAGGAATACAGGAATGGAAAGGATGGTTCAATTCTCATAAAAATTCCAGCTGGAGAATTTACGATGGGCTCGAACGATGGCGATGATGATGAAAAACCTGTTCATACTGTTTATCTTGATGAATATTACATATGTAAGTATGAGGTAACGAACAGTCAGTATAATAAATTCTGCGATGCAACCGGAAGGAATTATCCTGATGACCCTAAATTTGAAGGAATGTCTGACTATTTCACAAACTATCCTGATTATCCTGTAGTAAAGGTATCTTGGAATGATGCGGTTGCTTATTGTAGGTGGGCAGGATTACGGTTACCGACTGAGGCAGAGTGGGAGAAGGCAGCGAGGGGAACGGATAGTAGGAAGTATCCCTGGGGTAATAGCAAGCCTGATGCTGGAGGCACATACAGAGCAAATTATGATCCTGGTGAAGATGAAGTGGATGGATACAAATACACCTCCCCATTTGGCAGTTTTCCAGATGGCATATCACCTTATGGATGTTATGATATGGCGGGAAATGTATGGGAGTGGTGCAGTGACTGGTATGGGGAGCATTATTACAGGGACAGTCCTGAGAGGAATCCTGAAGGTCCCTCATCTGGTAAATATCGTGTTATTCGCGGCGTTTCGTTGTGCTGCAAGACGATGGGCTTGCGCTGTGTGACGCGGGACTGGTTCACTCCGGCACATGGGTGGGGCTACAGCGGGTTTCGTGTTTCCCTCTCCCCAGAATGATTATCTGAGTATCTATTATTTAAATATCTGAATGGGTAAATAGGGGCTTCACCCCTATTTACGATATGTATTGAGGATAACACCCTGATTCATCAGGGTGATTTACAGAAGGATGCAACACAGTTGGTTGGAAGCGGGTCATAATACCAATCAAGCCACCCAACCCCTTTTGTGCGAAGAAGCCATTTTTCTGCGTAACGTAGCCCACAGAACCCCGTTTCATCATCCTTCATTCTACATTGGTTTCCACATACAGGGCATTTAATCTCTCCCTTTTCATGAGGTTTGTGAGGTAAGTCAAATGACTTCCTTGATTCTTTATGTGAACGTTCAATAATTTTAAGACTCCTGGCAGAACCTTCTCGTATGCAGTCAAGGCATAAGGGAAGGGATTTGGAAATCATATCAGATTTTTTCTCACAAATCCTACACTTCACCATTCTTTTTAATTCAACCAATAAAACTAATAAAACAAATCAAACCAATTAAACAGTCTTTTTTACATTCTCTCTTCCCTCTTCCCTATTCACTATTCCGCTTTCTTATTTCTTCGAGCACATCCCTTGCTTCTGGAAGTTTTAAATGTTCCCAAACACCTTCAAGTGTCTCACAAATATACTCGTCGCAGTAAGCACAATTGTTAACACCTTTTTCTATACCGCAATCCCTTACCTTACATTCTGAACAAAACTCCATCATTTGTTTTCCTTCGACAACACAACCATAACAATTAATGTCCGAAATTTTAATAGGATACTCATCTGAAGACCATTTTTTTGCAGTCTCTTCTCTCAGTTCATTATCATCATTCTTTGTAGCAATGTAAGCAGGACATTCAGTACAGATAATACCACAAAAAGCTACCATTTTTTCATTTTCCATCTCATCCTCCTTTAATAATATTAATATAAATATTAATGTTTAATTTTACTCCTCGCATTCATCTTTATAGAGACTCATATAGTCAACAATAATTGTAATTGCCTCATCCCGCATATCCTTTTTTAGGCTTTCATCGAGCAGCACATCCTCAGTCAACATCCATACTTCACACCAGTCGTAATCCATCGCTTCCTGTGCTTCGACAAGAGCAAGAATTATGGAAACTGTAAAACTTGTATCATTCAATTCCCAAGCAATAAGGAGTAAATCTAAAGCTTCGCCAACAAAAAAATAATCATCCATTGCCAGAAGATAACCAAGACAGAAAACCTCATCTGCGGTCAAGGGCTCAAGTGTTAATGTATCTATGTCATTATTGTACTTCTTTTCAAGATAGGCAAGGTATAAAACAGCATTGTTCTTACCGTTAATGTCCCAGGATAAAGCATTAATAACTGCAGCCTTAACATCAACAGGATTTTTCGGTGATGACAGAAATTCTGCAATCTCTGGGGTGATGACATCCAATTTAGCAGCCTTGTTTACCATTTCAATATCTTTGTAAGCGGTATAGAAATCAGTTGAGGTAATTGGCGAATCAGCATAAAGGAATCCTGAAAATAAGACAAACAAGAAGGCTATAAATACACCAATTCTTTTCATTATACCTCCTTTTCGTTTCTTTACTTTTACCACCAAATACAAAAGATTGCAAGAAAAATTTTCAGGTGAAGGTGACATCAGCTATCTTTTTCCTTGACTTTCGTTCCCTTTTTCTTATATTATATGTTAAGCATCTAGGCACCTTGGGTCGGAGGTTGATCCCGGTGAGGTAGACTAAACTTCACCACAATGTAATAGAAAAACAAATTATACGTGGCAGGCGGGGCAGGCTTTGTGACATTTCAATCTCTGTAGCGTTGGGGCTTATCCCCAACGTTGTTAATCATGCTTTGCAATGTGGTTGACTGAATATTTACATATTTACGTTCAATGTTAAAGAGGTTTTTTGATGTTAAGATTTCACGTCGTGATTTTTTAAGGAAAGCAGCGATTTTTTTAATGAGTATCGGTGCAGGAGTAGAACTATCTGCTTTCTTTGATAGGAAAAAGAAAGTGAAGTTAGATAAAGAGACATTGAGGGAGGCAATGTTTTATAAAAGACTCGATAAAGACGTGGTCCAGTGTGAGGTCTGTTTTCGTGGTTGTATTCGGAAAGAAGGTCAGAGGAGTTTCTGTAGAAATAAAATAAATATTGATGGTAAATTTTATAGTCTGGTTCATTCCAGACCATCAGCCGTTCAAATTGACCCGATAGAAAAGGAACCTGCTTATCATATGTTTCCAGGGACTGAAATTCTCTGCTTTGGTACAGCTGGCTGCAATTTTCGCTGTAAATTCTGTCAAAATTGGCATCTTTCCCAGAGACCAATCGAGGAGATGGATATTATCTATGAACTTAGTCCTGAAGATTGTGTTGATATTGCAATAAAAAAGAAAATACCCACGCTTTCCTTTACCTATAATGAACCCACGTCATTTTATGAATATGTTTACGATATAGCAAAGATTGCAAAAGAAAAGGGACTCCACATACTTTTCCATTCAAATGGTTCAATGAACCCTGAACCACTAAAAGAGTTACTCAAGTATGCCGATGCAGTTACAATTGACTTAAAAGGATTTACCAAAGAATTTTATAAAAATACTTCTTCAGCTAAATTGGCACCTGTTTTGGGGACATTAAAGATTATAAAAGAAGAAAAGAAGTGGCTTGAGATTGTGAATCTACATATCCCCGGCTTGAATGATAATCCTCTTGATATAAAAAGGATGTGCCGATGGATTAAGGAAGAACTTGGTGATGATGTACCATTACATTTTTCTCGCTTCTTTCCAAATTATAGACTCACAAACATAACCGCAACTCCCATAAAGAGTCTTGAAAAGGCACATCAGATTGCCAGAGACGCAGGGTTAAAGTATGTAACGATTGGTAATGTGCCAGGCCATAAACTTAACTCCACATTCTGTCCTAATTGTCAGGGACGCATAATCCATCGCACCCATTTTCAGGTTCTTAAAAACAATATGAAGAATGGTAAGTGCATATTCTGCGGTTATCCTATCGCAGGACTCTGGGAACTATAGCATTTACTGTAACAGTTCAGCCACTAAGTCACCAAGGCACAACAGTGTCATTCCTATGCGCTTCCTCTCCCTTGAAGGGAGAGGATAGAGGTGAGGGTGATTACACACCCCGTCCTATACCATACGGTATAGGACACCCCTCTTTTTAGAGGGGATAGTGGGAATTGATATTATTTCATAATCTTTGTGTCTTAGTGCCTTTGTGGCTAAAAATTACAGATTTATGAAGAAACGTATTGTTTTCGCTATACATTTAATGGGCTTTAGTGGTATTATTGCCCAGGTTTTACTCTTAAGGGAATTATTAATAACCTTTCAAGGCAATGAATTGTCAATTGGCATTATTCTGGCAAACTGGCTTATCCTGGAGGCATTGGGCGCATTCCTTTTAGGAAAAAAGATAGAGCATCGAAAGAATAAGATTGGGATGTTTGTAGTAATCCAACTGCTCTTTTCGGTTTCCCTCATTGCAGCCGTATATTTTAGTAGAACCCTGAAGGGAATTATTGGTGTTACTCACGGCGAGGCATTGGGTATATTACCGATGTTTTTTTCATCCTTCTTTGTCCTTCTTCTGGTAAGTTTTACACATGGTGCATTATTCACTTTTTGCTGTTCTATATACAATTCTACAATTAAAACTTCACAAAGCGCTACATCAATCGGCAAGGTCTATATTTACGAGACCATAGGCACCCTTATAGGCGGTATCGCCTTTACCTATCTTCTCATCCCCCATTTCCATTCAGTAAAAATCGGCGTAGGAATTGCAATATTAAATCTAATTATGTGTCCTGTTCTATTAGGACAATTCTGGCGCGCTCCACAAAAGTTCACTAAGATTTTAGGATATGTATCTTCAGGATTTCTACTTTTATCCTGCCTTGTGTTATTTACAAATGGCGCAGATTATATTCAAAGATTTTCAATATCAAAACAGTGGGCAGAACAGAATGTTCTCCATTATGAAAATTCTATCTACGGCAATGTCGTGGTTACGAAAAGAGAGGAGCAATACACCTTTTTTTCTGATGGAATTCCTATAATCACAACCCCGACTCCAGACATAGCATTTACAGAGGAATTTGTCCACCTGCCTATGCTTTTCCATCCTGCACCAAAGGAGATACTCATTATCAGCGGCGGAGCAGGAGGTATAATAAATGAAGCCCTAAAACATCCTGTAACAAGAATAGACTATGTTGAATTGGACCCATTAATACTGAAGGTGGTAAGGAAATATTCCACACCCCTGACAGATACTGAACTCTCCTCTCCCGAGTTAAAAATCCACTATGTAGATGGCAGATTTTTCACTAAAAAGACCCAAAATAAGTATGACCTGATTTTGATTGGGTTATCCAATCCGCAGGACCTGCAAGTAAATCGCTTCTTTACCAAAGAGTTTTTTTTACTCGCCAAAAGTAGATTAAAAGAAAAAGGTATATTAGTTATTAACCTACCCGGGTCTTTGACTTACCTGGGTGAAGAATTAAAGAACCTTAACAGGTGTATACTCAACACACTTAAAGATGTTTTTTTGAATATAAAGATAATTCCTGGTGATGGTGTAAATCTATATCTTGCTTCGCAATCCGAAGAGATTTCTTTAATCGAGTATAAGGAACTCATCCAGAGATTATACAAAAGGGGTATAGAGGTAAATCTACTGACAGCACCCCATATCGAATACAAATTACACCAACGCTGGAGTGATTGGTTTATGATGTCAATGGAACACGGAACTGAGAGAATAAACAAAGACTTTCATCCTCTTGGTCTATTCTACAGCCTTTCCTATTGGAATGCACTTTTCTCTCCTCACTTCCGAAGAGTGATTCGATATTTAGAGAAGGTTAGTTTGCGGATGTTTCTCATTGTACTCATAGTATTAACACTATTGTTTTTTTCTATTCGGATTAAGATTAAGGGTATATCTAAGGCAAGCATCCCTCTATGTATAATGAGTACTGGTTTTGCTGGAATGCTCTTTGATCTGGTTCTCATCTTTGCCTTTCAGATACTTTATGGCTACGTCTTCTACTGGATTGGCATAATAGTCTCGGCGCTTATGTTCGGGGTCGCTTGTGGTGGTCAAATAGCAACTTCTCTTTTAGAGCGCATAAAGAAAGACTTTATACTTTTCTCAGGAATAGAAATATCCATAATTGTTTTCTCCATTATCCTTCCCTTAATTTTTCTTAAAGCTGATCTTTTTTCAAGCGGTCCGATTTTATTTCTTCTACTTTCATTTTTTTCTGGACTGCTGATTGGTCTTGAATTCCCTCTGGCAAATAAGATACATTTATCTTTGAAAAGTAAACCAGAATTTAGCCGCACTGCTGGCTTACTTTATGGAGCAGATCTCTTTGGCGGGTGGCTTGGCGGAATTCTTGGAGGTATTGTTCTTTTACCCACACTTGGTCTTTCAGGAACCTGCATTGTGGTATTTATGTTCAAATTGAGCACCTTTATAATACTCATCGGTTCCGCACCCACATTCAGGAAAAAAATGTGAATGGGGGCAGGCGTGCAATTGTTCAATTTTGGATTTCATCTGAGGGGTTGATTTTTTATCTATAATATGATAGAATCTTTTTATGGAGATTGTAGTGGCTACTAACAAAACTAATAGAGGATTGCTTCTATCTGTGAAAGTAGTTGTTTGGGAGTGTAATGTTTCAGGATAATTGCATTTGATGGACAGGCGGATGCACAGGCACCACATCCCTTGCACAAAACCTCATTAACCACCATTATTTTTTTCACAGTGTCAAGTGTAAGTGCACCGTATTCGCAAGAAACCTCACAGGTACCACATCCAGAACAGGCAACTTCATCGAGCGTTGAGACCACAGGTTCAATATTCACAAATCCTCTTGTGAGCATGCTCATTGCTGAGGAGGAAGCACCTTTTGCCTGAGCAACTGTATCAGGTATATCTTTAGGTGCCTGGCAACATCCAGCAAGAAAAACACCGTCCAGTGCAGTATCCACAGGTCTCAATTTCGGATGTGCTTCTAAGAGAAAACCATCCTGTGATTTTGAAAGTTTCAGTATTTTTCTTATCTCCTCTGTCTCCTTTCTGGGAACAATACCTGTTCCAAGCACCACCACATCCGCCTCAATATCAACTAGCTCACCAAGCAGGGTATCTTCTACCTTTACAATAAGTTTTTCTCCCCTCCTATATATCTCACTCGGATTACATCTCCTGTAAAGAACTCCTTCCATTCTTACCCTATCATAAAACTCTTCGTACCCTTTGCCAAATGCCCTCATATCCATATAAAGCACAGTTACTTCTACCTCAGGAACTTTGTCTTTAACAAGATGAGCCTGTTTTGCAATAAACATACAGCATACGCGCGAACAGTATTCGTTACCAACAGATTCATCCCTGCTCCCAACACAGTGTATGAAAACAATCTGTTTTGGTGTTTTACCATCTATAATGATTTCTCCAGTAGTAGGTCCCGAAGCGGAAAGTAATCTTTCAAGTTCAAGTCCTGTTATGACATTATTATACTCATTGTAAGCATATTCCTTTTTAATCCTTGCATCAAATGGGTCAAAACCAGTGGCTACAATAATCGCCCCACATTCAAGTTCTTCGACTTCGTCGGCAAGTTCATAATTTATTGCTTCTCTGTCACAGGATTTCATACATTCTTCACAAGCAGAGCAACCGCCGCAATTCAAACATCTTTTTGCTTCTTCTAAGGCTTTTTTTTCATCGAAACCCGTCTCTACCTCTCTGAAACTCTTAATTCTTTCATCGAGTGGAATCGTATCCATTAGACACCTTTCTTTTTTCTCATCTGAAAGAGGTTCAGGAAAATCGACTGCGATTGCTTTTTTCTCTACTATTAACTCTTTCTTATTTATATACGCATCTATGGCTAATGCTGCTTTTTTACCATCTGAAATGGCTTCAACGATTGTTGAAGGTCCCCTAACAGCATCTCCACCTGCTAAGATACCTGTCTTTCCTGTATTCAAGGAGATACCATCTACCTCTATTGTCCCCCATTTTGTAATGTTAAGATACTTTCTAAGCCAATCAGAATCAGGGCTTTGTCCAATGGCAAGAATAACATTATCTACTTCTTGCAGGAATTCCGAACCAGGAATCGGCACAGGTCTCCTTCGCCCCGATGCATCCAGCTCACCAAGTTTCATTCTGATGAGTTCTATACCTGAAACCTTTCTATCCTTACCATTGAATTTTACAGGTTGGGACAGAAATTCTATTTTTATACCTTCCTCAATTGCTGCATCTATCTCTTTTGCATCTGCTGGCATCTCATATCTAGTTCTTCGATAGAGAATCGTCACATCAGCTCCCAATCTTTTTGATGTCCTGGCAGCATCAAGCGCTGCGTTACCACCTCCAATAACTGCAACCCTCTTCCCTATCTCCACCTCCTCGTTACTGTTAACCTTCCTTAGAAATTCTATACAGGATAGAACCCCTTCAAGATTCTCGCCTTCTATTCCCGTAAATATTTCCTGATGTGCTCCAATGGCAACATAGACAGAATCAAATCCATCTTTCTGTAGTTTAGATATATCAGCAATAGGAGACTTCGTTTTTATTTCGACACCAGAGTCCTCAATATATTTTATATCCCTCATCAGAGCATCCAATGGAAGTCTGAATCTCGGGATACCATACCTGAGCATTCCACCAGGCTCTTCCATTGCTTCAAAAACCGTTACATTGTAGCCTTTCAATGCAAGAAAATATCCACAAGAGAGACCGCTTGGACCCGAACCTACAATTGCTATTCTTTCCATTCTTTTCTCAACATTCCTTGGTCTCTCTGGCTCCTTTTCATAATCTGCTATGAATCTCTTCAGAGAAGCTATCGAAATAGGCTCGTCAAATTCAGCTCGTCTACACTCTATCTCACAGGGATGTGTGCAAACCCTTCCACATACAGATGGAAAAGGATTATCACGTCTTTCAAGTTCTAATGCCTCCTTAAACTTTCCAATTTTGATAAGGGCAATATATCCCTGTACATTAACACCAGCAGGACAGGCAGCCGTACACGGTGGCTTCCCTCTTTTATCAATAAGAAACTTGTTGGGAACAGCCTGTGGAAAAAGCCTGTATATTGCTTTTCTTGTTCCCAGCCCAGCATTGAATTCATCGGGCAGGTCAACTGGGCAGGAGGAAGTACAATCATCACAACCATTGCATTTATCCCAATCTACATAAGTAGGTTTCCTTTTTACCTTCACCTTGAAGTTTCCGACAAAACCTTCTATATCTGCAACCTCAGTATATGTTAATAATTCAATATTGGGGTGTCTTCCCACTTCAGACATTTTTGGAGTCAGTATACAGGCAGAACAGTCAAGTGTCGGAAATGTCTTATCCAGCTGTGACATTCTTCCTCCAATGGAAGGCTCTTTTTCTACAAGGTAAACCTTATAACCTGCATTTGCTATATCAAGCGATGCCTGAATACCTGCTATACCTGCACCAATAATTAAAACGGAGGGAGTAACAGAAACGGTCTTTTCTTCAAGGGGTTCAAGCAAACCTACTCTGCTTACTGCTGCAGAAAGAATCGCCTTTGCTTTATCGGTTGCCCTGTTTTTATCAAGGTGAACCCAGGAACACTGTTCCCGGATATTTGCCATCTCAAAACAAAAAGGATTAAGTCCTGCAGATTTCACCACTTCCCTGAAGGTAACCTCATGCATAGCAGGAGAACAGGATGCGACTATAACCTTATTAAGATTGAACTTTTTGATGTGTTCACGAATCAACTCTTGACCAGGGTCAGAGCACATATACGTATAATCCTCAGCAGTAACAACCCCGGGGAGTTGTCTCACATAATGAATCACATCTTCTACATCAACAGTAGATGAAATATTTATCCCGCAATGACAGATAAAAACACCTATTCTTTGCATATTAACACTTTAGCCACAGAAATTCACAGAAAAACGCAGAAATGGATTCCAATCCTTAAACCAAAAGGTAAAAATAACTTCTTAATATTTTATGAAGTTCTTTATAATCCTTGGTTCTACGCATTATTTATGTTATTGAATCATTATGTTCATTGCGTCTCCTGCGTTTCCTGCGAATATAATGATAGTTCTCCTGAGTTTGTCGAAGGACTGCGATTCCTGCGTCTTTTATGCTCCCTTCAGTTCAGTAATCTTTTCATTTAACTTTGGAATAACCTGCAGAAGGTCACCGACAATACCATAGTTTGCTACAGTGAAGATGGGTGCATTCGGATCTTTGTTTATAGCAACAATCGTATCTGCACCCTTCATTCCCATAACATGCTGGAAGGCTCCGCTTATACCAACAGCAATGTATAGTTTTGGCTTGACTGTTTTACCTGAAGAACCAACCTGCCTGTCTTTTGTCAACCAACCGGCATCAACAACAGGTCTGGAGCAGGCAAGAACACCTCCTATAGATTTTGCAAAGTCTTCCATCATAGAAAGGTTCTTATCTTCCTTAATCCCTCTTCCTATTCCTATAACTACTTCAGATTGTGTAATATCAACTTCACCTTTTGCTGCTTCCACATACTGCATAAACTTTCTGTAATCAATATCTTCTTTTATAGGGGAAGAAACATCAACGACTTCAGCTACCAGTTCTACATCTCTGGGAGCAATGGAACCTGGCCTGACAGAAACCAGATAACCCCAATTCTCAGCAAGAGAAATCCTTGAGTTGATTTTCCCTCCGTAAATCTGCCTCTCGGTAAATACTGTATCGTTTTCAATCTCTAAATCAAGGCAATCTGATGAATAGGGTAAATCAATTGCAGTAGAAAGACTGGGAGCAAAGTCTATACCAAAGGCGGTCTGTCCGAGTAGTGTAATAAATGGTTTTTTCTCCTGTAACAAGTTTGAGAGAACAATCTGATAGTATTCTGCATTAAACTCCTTCAATCTTTCATCATCTATATTGAGTATGGTTTCAGCAAACGGTTTAAGTTTATCTATAATTTTTTCATTTTGAAACCCGAGAAGAACTGCGAGAAGTTTACCCCTATCTCTGCTCAGTTCATAGCCTTTCGTAAGTAGCTCAAATGTAATATCCCTAACCTCTCCTCGCCTATGCTCAACAATAACAAAAATATCCTTTGTCATAGCAATCCCTTTCCTTTCAAGATTTCACAAAGTTTCCCCGAGACTTCTTCTACCCCACCCTCAAGGATTTCTGCCATCTTCCCTACTGGTGGATAGTACATCTTAACAACCTCTGCCTTCATCCCTTCTGCCGTTATATTTTCAATAACCCTGAGTTCCTTCTGTGCTGCTCTTTTAATACCGAGTATGGAGGCATATCTTGGTTCATTAATACCTGTCTGAATCGTGAAAAGAGCTGGTAGCTTTATCTTTAGTTCCTCAAGCAGTCCGCCTTCCAGTTCCCTCTGAACAGTGGCAAAACCATCTTCGATTCCCATTTTTATAACAAGTGTTGCATGGGGAATTCCAAGAAGTTCTGCGAGTGTAACTCCTACCTGGGAATTACCGACATCACTCGATATACAGCCTGTAAGGATAAGGTCAAAGTTTCCTTCCTTTACCTGTTCGGCAAGAAGTTTCGCAACTGCATAGGCATCAAGGTTATCAAGATTTTCTGGCGTTATCCTGACCCCTCTTGTAGCACCCTTCGCAAGACCCATCTTAATAACCTCATCCGATTCCTTAGACCCCACTGTGAAGAGTGTTATATCACCTTCAGTTTTTTCTCTTAGTAGCAGTGCCTCTTCAAGCGCATAGTTATCCGCCTCATTGATATCAAAGACCAACTGGTCAGGAATAATGTGCTTCTCCGAAGAATCAATATTTACTGCTGCTTCGGCAGTTTCAGGCACCCTCTTAATGCATACCGCTATATTCATCATACCTCCTTCCTTATTTTGCTACGCAAAATGGCGTTTTTGCTTATAGCTAATGGCTTTTAAAATCATTTGTTCAGGATAAGCCTCAACGCTACTGAGATTGTTTTGAATCTGATGATCTGGTATTCTGATATTCTGGTACTCTTTCTTCCTCGTCTTTCAACCCTAACGCTTCATCCAATATTTCAACAATATCCATTACCTTGATACTATCCTCAAGGTTGGATGTTTTAACAGCATCTTCTAATGTGAGAAGACAGAATGGACATGCGGTTGCAATAACATCAACCTCAAGGACAGCAGCATCTTTAACCCTCGTAACAGCAAGCCTCTCCTCATCTGATTCAGTTTCCACCCACATCCTCCCTCCTCCACCTTCGCAGCAGAGGCTTCTTTCCCTCGACCTCTCAAATTCAAAAAGTTCAATACCTGGAACACTTCTTAATAGTTCTCTTGGTTCTTCATATATATCATTTTGTTTCCCAAGAAAACAGGGGTCATGAAAAACAACCCTTTTTTCAAATTTCCCTCTCGGTTCTATTCTCCCCTCTTTGATAAATCTATTAATAAGTGTAGTGTAGTGCTCTATTACAAAATCCAGGTCTATATACTCATTCTTGAATGTATTAAAACAGTGTGGAGAAGTGGTGAAGAATGTACCTATATCAAATTTCTTGAACAGTTTGGTGTTCTCTTCCACGAGCATCTCAAAGAGACCAACTTCTCCCATTCTTTTTACTTCGTTACCACAGCAGGTCTCCTGGATTCCAAGAATTGCGAAGTCACAAGAAGCAGTTTTGAGCACCCTTACCATAGCCCTTGCAATCTCCTGTGTCCGTGTATCATAACAGGGCGTACATCCAACAAAATAGAGAAATCTCGTTTTATCACCAGGTTGTAAAATTCTTACACCATTTCCTTCGAGCCAGTCCGCTCTTTTCTCCCTTATTCTTCCCCAGGGATTACCAAATTTAAAAACACTTTCCAGTGTATCCCTTACCTGTGGCTGCACCTTTCCTCTTTCAATTTCATCACTCCTTAAATCAATAATATAGTCAACGACATCAACGCCTTTGGGGCATCGGATGGAACAAGTAGAACAGGTTGTGCATTCCCATATACCGAGGTCTTTGCTTTTATTCTTTATCTTGATAAGTGACCTGTAAATTAGTTTTCTTATATTAAGAGCAGACCTGACTGAAACAGGACAACCACCCGTGCATCTTCCACATTGAATACAGCCAAACAGAATATCGTTCATAATGATTTATTTGGTTTGTTTTGTTTTTAGTTCATTCAATGACTATAGATTGTCATTCTGAATTCATTTCAGAATCTCAACTCTCGTTGACTTTCCTATTCACTCCCCCCTTTATTTGGTTTAGTTCGTTTATTTCACAGCACGAAGTGCATTTGTTTACAGCGTCAGCGTTTTATTACAGCGGTAGTGTTAGTTTTACAGCGCTAGCGTTCAATCCCCGATTCACCGATACTCCGTTTCGCTATTCCTTCTCCCCCTTCTCTCTTGTGTCTATCTCAGAAGGCTCCTTGCGATGACAATCTTCTGTATTTCAGATGTTCCTTCATAAAGCTCCATTATCTTTGAATCCCTGAACATTCTCTCCACTGGATAATCCTTTGTGTAGCCGTAGCCACCATGAACCTGACATGACTGTCTTGTAACATCAACTGCTACTTCCGAAGCATACCATTTTGCCATTGCAGATTCAAGTGAGAACCTCTTCTCCCCTTTATCCTTGATATATGCCGCCCTTAAAACAAGTAATCTCGCCGCATTTATCTTAGTTGCCATATCTGCAATCATGCCCTGAATGAATTCAAACTCACATATGGGTTTTCCAAACTGTTTTCGCTCTTTAGAATATTTAATTGCCTCTTCTAAAGCACCCTGCGAAATACCGACTGCCTGTGCACCAATATCTATCCTGCTGACATCGATAGTCCCCAGAGCAATCTTGAATCCCATCCCTTCTTCACCAAGTAGATTTTCCTTCGGAACCTTGCAATCCTCGAATATAAGTTCACAGTTTGCCGTTGCACGAATTCCCATCAGCTCTTCATGTTTTCCTTTGCTAAAACCTTCAGAGCCATCCTCAACAATAAATGCACTGATACCTTTATGTTTTAATTCCTTATTCGTCAATGCGAAAACAACAAAAATACCTGCTTCTCCTCCATTCGTGATAAACCTCTTGGTTCCGTTCAGTATGTAATAATCACCCTCAAGGCGGGCTGTTGACTCAATGCTTCCTGCGTCACTACCTGCATTTGGCTCAGTAAGACCAAAGGCACCAATCTTTTCACCTTTACAGAGAAGAGGTAAATATTTCTTTTTCTGGTCTTCATTTCCCCAATGCTCTATTGGATAAGCAGTAAGGGAATTATTCACTGCAACTATTACACCCGTTGAAGCACAGGCTCTTGAGATTTCCTCAACAGCAATTGCAAGACTGATGAAATCCATTCCTGCACCACCATATTCCTCTGGAACAACAATACCAAGAAGACCAAGTTCTGCCATCTTTTTCAGTATATCCCATGGAAATTCCTGTGTTTTGTCAATCTCTACAGCCTTCTCTTTCAACTCCTTCTCAGCAAAATCCCTTACCATATCTCTTACAAGTTTTTGATTATCTGTAAGGTCAAAATTCATCTTTCCTCCTTTCTGTTCATCTCATTCTGTATCGCAGGTAGAACCTGCTCCTACAATCATGCATCAGACACCTTCTATCCCTTATTCTCCCTTTTTAACTCATCATCTATCCATTATCTTTAACTTTTCACTCACCTTTTCTTCATTTCCTAAGTTGTGAGGCAGGATGCCTCACCTGTTGTTTTGTTCTGGTAGGAGCAACCTCCTGGTTGCGATTATTTATTATCTTCCAAATATCTGTCTTGAAATAACGAGCCTCTGTATTTCCGATGTGCCCTCTCCTATCTCCATTAACTTAGTATCCCTCAAGAATCTTTCGAGAGGATATTTTTTTGTCAGTCCATCCTTTCCTAAAATACTCTGGATTTTAGAACAAACCCTTGTCGATACCTCCGAAGCATACAGTTTTGCCATTGCACCCTCTTCTGTAACTCTTTTCTCTCCCCTATCCTTGAGATTAGCAGCATGATAGATAAGGTGTCGTGCCGCCATAATCTCTGTTGCTGCATCGGCAATAATCTTCTGGACCCACTGGTATTTATAAAGAGGTTTACCATTTAACGAATACTCTCTTGCATATTCTATTCCGTAATCAAGGGCTCCCTGAGCAATACCGAGTGCAAGAACACCTATACTAATCCTTCCTCCATCAAGGGTTTCCATAAAAACCTTAAAACCTTCATATTCCTTTCCCAAGAGGTTTTCTTTTGGTAGTTCACAGTCCTCAAAATGAAGTTCAGAGGTTATCGAACCCCTCAGTCCCATCTTATCCTCTTCCTTGCCAGCTTCAAAACCTTTTGTTCCTTTTTCAACGATGAACGCACTGATTCCATGTGTTTTTTTTTCTCTATCCTGGGATGCTGTAAAAACGATTACATCGGCAACGTGTCCGTTTGTAATAAACCTCTTGGTTCCATTGATGAGCCACTTATCACCAATCAATTTTGCTGTCGTTTCAGTTCCTCCTGCATCACTGCCTGCATTTGGCTCTGTCAGGCCGAATGACCCTATCTTCTCACCCCGTGAAAGAGGAACAAGGTATTTTTCTTTCTGTTCTTCTGTTCCATTTGCATAGATAGGCTGACAAGCAAGGCTCACATGTGCAGCAATCATAATAGCAGTGGAAGCACATACTCTTGCAATTTCCTCAACAAGGATTATATAACTTGTTGCATCAAGTCCGAGTCCACCATATTTTTCAGGAAAAGGCACACCGAGCCATCCTCTCTCCTTTATCTTATTAATGATATGCCAGGGAAACTCACCTTTTCTATCTATCTGGGTGGATTCATCAAGAAGCTCTTTTTTTGCAAACCCGCGTACTTCATCCCTGAATGCCTTGTGTCTATCTGTAAATTCAGCAAATTTCACTCATACCTCCTCTATAATTCATTTTTCTATGATGTCAAACTTTTACCAATCAGGACCTTTCTGTAATCAGCCGAACCGGCAAAAACCTCAAGTACTTTCGCATCCCTGAAAAACATCTCAAGGGGATAATCCTTTATATAACCATATCCACCATATATCTGAACACCCTTATCTGTTACATAGAGACTGCTTTCTGTTGTAAAGACTGAAGCTATTTCTCTATCGAGAACATTATTTACTGAAGACGCCTGGTATACGACTATTCTCGATGCATAAGCTCTGGAAGCCATATCTGCAAGCATTGTCCTTACCATTCCAAATGATGCAATGAGTCTATCGAATTGATGTCTCTCTTTTGAATACGAAATAGCGTTTTCAAGCGATGCCTGGCAAATACCACAGGCTACACTCGCAAGAAGAAGCCTCATTCTTGAATAGAAATCATTGGCAGAGTCAATGTTAAATCTTTTGTCTTCACTCATTGCATTTTCATCTAACTTAAAAGAAGAGATACCACTTGACCTCATACCCATCATCTCGGTTTCCTCTTTCAATTCCTCACCTTTTTTCTTAACAACAAACTGCTCTTTTTCATCAATTTTAACTGAGAATCCAAAAATATCAGAAAATGTTCCGTTTACAACCAACCTTTCTTCGCACCCATTGGAAGGAATCGGATGGTTCATTGTATCGACAGCCATACCACCAATCATTTTCCCGGTTGAGAGAGAAAAGAGATATTCTTTTTTAAACTCAGTGGAACCATAAGAGAGGATTGCCTCACCGAAAAAGTTATGAATAGCAACGCTGAGCGCAAAGGACGGCGAAATCTTTGCCAGTTCTTCGACAGTAACGATAAGAGAAAGAAAATCCATTCCAGCACCGCCGAATTCTTCAGAGATAAGTATCCCAAGACCACCTATCTCACCAATTTTCTTCATCGCAGACGTTAAAGGTTCACCTTTTTTATCCATTTCCAAAACCACAGAAGAAAGCTCAGTTTCTGCAAACCTCTTCATATCCTGCCTTAATAATTTATGTTCATCTTTCAATCCCATCCAATCCATTCTATCCTTCCTTCCTTTCTTTTTGGTATAAATGGCGTTACATCAGGAACTCCTACAGGAATAAGTGCCTGTAATTTTTTATCCTCAACACCAAGAATTTTATTTAAATCATTTGGGAGATGAACTGGTCCTGTCATCCAGCATCCACCAAGACCTTCTTCGTAAAGCAAGAGAAGCAGGTTCTCAATTGCAGCTGCAACGGATTGTATGTCTGTTAACTCCCCTTCAATAGTCCTGGTTCTGTAAACACAGATAACGAGAGGTGCATTTCCGAGTGTCTCAAAGAATCTCTCTGATTCTTTTATCACTTCTTCTCTATCTTTGAAAACCTCTTTCAAACTTTTTGAAATAAACTCATTAAAAGCTCTTTTTGAAACCTCTATCAGTTTTCCCTTTGTCTCTCCTTTTACAACGACGAAATACCAATTCTGTCTGTTCATACCCGAAGGAGCCCACATTGAGAGATTAAGCAGTTCCACTATCTTTTCTTTCGGGATAGCAACATCCTTAAATTTTCTGACGCTTCGCCTGTTTTTTATCGCTTCTTTAAGTTCCATTATACCTCTCAATATACGATAAATTTTTCACATAGTCAAGAAAATTTTGCCACGAAGACACAAAGTCACAAAGAATTATTTTATATAAAGAACTTCCTTTGAATTTCTAAAGAATGTAAAAAAAACAAACAGCGTATGGAAAGGTTTTGGACGTGCCTTAATATTCTTTGGCAACCACAAGCGTTGTCCCTACATAGAAAACTGTGATAGAATCTTATCCAACCCATCCCAGCATTTTTCAACAGAAAAAGGAATTTTTGTTCCTTTTAAGAATTTTATAGTTTTAGAATTACCTTTATGATTAAATGTGATGGATATAAGTATCCCACCATAAATAGCTGGTAAACTGAGTGGTTTAACATTCAGAAAATCTTCTTCAATGAAAAGGTTCAAAAGTCCCTCTACATCGGAGCCTGGTAAATATTCAGCCTTCTTTTTTTCTGCTCCTGAATATTCATCTTTTGAGAGAAATATTACATATCCATCTTTGTAGATTTTTAATGTAATGGATTTAGGATTAAGCCCGTGTTCAAATTCCTTGTATTCAAAAAGAGGTTTCTCAGCCCTTTCCTTTACAAACTCCTTTTTGCCACAGCTTGTTAAAAGTATCAAGGCAGCAAATAAGATTGTGATAAACTTCACTTTATCCTTTAACCTTTATCCTTTAACCTTCATCTTTTATCCTTCCATTAACCACTACGCTTTCTCTATCTTTCCTGACCTGAGACATTTAGTGCAGAGTAGTATTCTTTTTTTTCTACCTTTAATCTTCGCCCATACTCTATGAAGATTGGGCTGTCTTTTCCTTTTTGTAACATTGTGTGCATGACTCACGATTGCCCCATATTGACCTTTCTTTCCACATAGTGCACATTCTCTTGCCATTCTTTCTCCTTTTGATTTATTTCGCGCTCAAACAACAATACCTATTGGTATCAGAACATTAATTACGGGTTATATATAGCATAATTGTCATATTTTTTCAAGTCTTATTTTGGGTTCACTGAAAAACAGTTCAGAGAACTATTTTCCTTGACTCATTATTCTCTATTTGTTATTATTAGTTTATGAGGAGAAAGGATATAAAATGAAAAGGATCTGTATGGTTAGCACACATGGGTATTTTGACCCGGTTCCAGAACTCGGAAGAACCGATACAGGCGGTCAGGTTGTCTATGTGCTTGAACTTTCAAAAGCACTTACAACCTATGGTATTAAGGTTGACATCTTTACCAGGTGGTTTGATAAATCAAAGAAACAGATTGACCCTGTTTCCGACTACTCCGATGTCAGGGTAATCCGTATTCATTCAGGTGAATGGAGATTCATAAGAAAAGAAGATATTTACGACGTGTTACCCGAATTTGAAGACAATATGATAACATTTATAAAAGAACATAATCTTGATTATAACCTTTTTCATGGTCATTATGTTGATGGAGGAATCGTCGTAATAGACATTGCGAAACATTTCAATAAAACATCATTCTTCACTGCACATTCACTCGGTGCATGGAAAAAGTCAAGGATGGGTGGAGACCCGATTAAAATGGAAAATTTATACCATTTCAAGCACAGGATAAAGGAAGAGAAGAGAATCTTCAAATCAGTAGTGGCGCAATCAGCCACAACTGCCATACAGAAGGAATTAATCAGGAAATATTACAATTTTAAGTCGGATAACATAGAGGTTATCTCTCCAGGTGTGAATGTTCACATCTTCAAACCCCTTACTAAGAATGAAAAAGACAAACAATTAAATATCCCTGAAAAATATATTTTTTGTATAAGCAGGATTGATGCAAATAAAGGACATGACTTTTTATTATATGCATTTGATATTGTCAGAAGAAAGATAACGGACGTTCATCTTATCATAGGAGGTGGCTCACCAAAACCAAAAAAGGTGGAGTTAGAAGTTAAAGCAAAGATGCAGGAAATTATCTCTGAATACCAAATGGAAGATCGAGTGCAAATCATTGGATATGTTCCAGACGAACTTATGACGCCATACTACAGGCAGGCAAAGCTCTTTGTGTTACCGTCCAAATTTGAACCTTTTGGGATGACTGCTCTTGAAGCAATGGCATGCGGAACTCCTGTTATTGCTTCCAACCTTGGAGGTATTAAAGAAAATTTCACATCAGGAAAGGATGGTATCCTTGTTGACCCCTCAAATAAAGAAGAACTATCAAACGCTATGCTCGAATTACTTGAAAATAAGGAACTCGCTGAAAAAATAGGAATGGAAGGTTATAAAACAGTTAGAGATAGGTTCAGCTGGGAGGCAATCGCAAAAAGGACCCTGGAATTCTATGAATCATATCTGACTTTGTGACAAAAAACGAGATTCTTCCACAGTCAATAAGATGGCTTACTCAGAATGACAACCTTTATCCTTTCTTTCCCTGCTTACAATTTCATACAGCACAATACCAACCGTTGTAGCAACATTAAGAGAGTTTTTAAATCCCATCATTGGTATCTCTATAATTTCATCCGATACCTCAAGGACTCTTTCAGAAACTCCTTCAGCTTCATTGCCAAAGACAAATCCACAGGGCTCGGTGAATTGAATTTCTTTTAAGGATTTGCTTTTCTCTGTTCTTTCACAACTAAAAACTCTGATTCCCTTCTCTTTTAACGAAAGTACAACATCAATGGTTTCCCTTGCATATTCCCAGGGAACATATAATTCCGATGACATTGCTGTTTTTTTTAATTTTTTGTTTGGGGGGTGAGCAGTGATACCGCATAATATTAATTTTTCGACAAGAAAGGCATCACAAGTTCTAAATATTGCACCTACATTATATGCACTTCTCAGATTATCAAGTATGACATAAAGAGAATTTCTTTCTCTTTCCAAAAATTCATGTGGGGAAATATTACTATCCTTTTTCAGAATTCTTATCATTATTTCAAATCTCGTAGCGTTGGGGCTCGCCCTGTACCATACGGTTCAGGGCTTGTCCCCAACGTTATTTTTGGAGTGTTTCAAGTCGAATGTAAGGCAAAAGGCTTGGAAAGACTTGACTCGCTTATACATACTTCTCACTTGCCGAGCATGTCTCCTGATATTGCAACAGCAACAACATCGTTGTTGCACTCCAAAAATGAAACAAAAAAAGCGGGGACTTATGTCCCCGCTTTCAGTCGCTATTGTTTAGGAAATTCGTGTTCTACATTCCAACCTTCGCTTGCGAGTGTGAAATATCCTCTGTAAGGGTCTGCCGGCATTGCATAGAATGTGTAATCAACAAATTTAATTCCTTGCCACTTTCCCCATCCTTCTCCTGAACCATCAACATCAAAATCAAAATAAGCACTGAGATTGATATTTGTTGAGGTGTTAACTTCAATTGTGCCTGAATAGTCACCAGAATCAATACTCATATCAGTAAAGGTGTATTCTAACCAGGTACCTTCATAGTACCATTTCCACATTCCACTGATGTCTGCCATAGTAACAGTGTCTATATCCAGAGAAAAATGAAAATAGAAGTTTACATTTACCAAACGAGTAAACCAGACATCAACATTAAAAACTAAAGTAG
Source organism: Candidatus Cloacimonadota bacterium (assembly GCA_004375785.1). Classification (GTDB taxonomy): domain Bacteria; phylum Hydrothermota; class E44-bin80; order E44-bin80; family E44-bin80; genus E44-bin80. Next base: position 21,578 of record SOKM01000152.1, read on the forward strand.
CTAACGAATCTTCTCCCCAAATATCAGGTGTTTGCATCAGGAGAAAAAGCAAGGTATCTTCTCCTATAGAATCTGTAAATGCTAATTTCCAAAAGTACCAGTCAGCAGTGTTACCATCTGGGGTTGTAAAAGATTGTGGTCCTTTCCATGGCCCGGGAGGTCCTCTAAATTTTGCACCTTCTCCAACAAAATCATCGTATACTCCAATATTACTTATCATCTGTGTCAATGCTGACGTCATAAGTTCTGCATTTTGAAGTTCATCCTCATCGAGTTCATCCTCTTTTTTTGAACACCCTACAAATATGGCAATAACGAAGAGGAGTATCAAAACAAATGCCAAATATTTTTTCATTCTTTCACCTCCTTCCTTTCTTATTTTATTAAAAAAGTACTCTATATCAACCAAGAAGGATTGTCAAGAAAAAAAATGAAAATTACGTTCTTTTTCAATCTCTTAAAATCACTGTTGAAATATAAATATTCAGTCAACCACGTTACATTACCATAAAAGACTGTCATTGCGAGTGTTTTTTCATATTCACTTCCGAAGCAATCTCGGTTTTTCGCACTTTGAGATTGCCACGCCCTGTACCATACGGTTCAGGGCTCGCAATGACGGGGTTGACTGATTGTTTACGTTGAAATTTATGAATTCTTGGTATTAAGTGAGCCGGAGACTTTAGCTTGCATACTTTTTCCTTTAACCTTTATCCTTTATCCTTCATCTTTAACAATGGGCAAGTTTCACAATCAGGATTTTTCCTCCTACACTTATCCTTTGCAAGTTTTACAATCAAGGCATGGTACTCGTTAAAAAGTTTTACATCCCTTTTCAGATTTTTTTCAAAAAATGACTGGATTTCGTTGTAACTATCCTTCTCATTTATAATTTTATGTCTTGAAAAAACCCTTCTCGTATATGCATCTACAACAAAGACTGGTTTATCAAGTGCATAAAGGAGGATAGAGTCACAGGTTTCAGGACCAATTCCTTTAATTTCAAGTAACTCCTCCCTCAAAGAAAAGGCCTCTTTTTTCTTCATATTTTCAATACTTCCTTTGTATTCCTTCAAGAAGTATCGAACAAATGATTTCACCCTCTCTGCTTTAATGTTGAAAAAACCAGCTGGTTTTATTAATTTCTGTAATCTTTTTATTGATATATTCTTAAGTCGAGCAGGCGTAAGAAGGCTTTCCTCTTTTAAGTTATTTATAGCAGATTCTACGTTTCTCCAGTTTGTATTCTGGGTTAAGATAGCCCCAACCATAATCTCAAAAGGTCCGTCTCCTGGCCACCAGTGCTGGGAACCATAAAATTTATAAAGGGTATTATAAATGTTATATAGAATATCTTTTTTAACTACCTATTAATCCTTTTTTTCTTCTTTATCTTCTATTTTTTTATCGTCTTCCTTAGAATCGACGCCCTTTTTGAATTCCTTAATACCCTTTCCCATTGCTTTCATAATATCGGGTATTCTACTTGCCCCAAAGAGGATGATAATTATAAGAAGGATTAAAAGTATTTCTTGCCATCCAAAATGTCCAAACATTTTTTTCTCCTACAATTTTATTTTCTTAGTTTCAATAACTTCTTTGAGAGTACAATTTCAATCTCTTGACCGCTCGATTTTTCAACTGTCTTTATTGCCAATCTGATAAAATAGTAACCTACTGCTGTCTCATCCCCTTTTTCATCCTTTCCATCCCACACTGCGTAATAGTTTCCCTTGTTAAGGAAAGAATGTATGAGATACCTGACAGTCCTTCCTGTTAAATCACATACAATAAGAATAACATCACCCTCCGAGAGAAGAGTGAAAGGAATGGTAGATTCTTCGAGAAAAGGATTTGGATATGGGTCAGCCAATTTGACGACTTCCACAGTTTGTTCTAAAACAGGATGATAAGAGAACGTGTCGGCAGTCTCTTCGGAGAGCCAGGTCAAGCTTTTCTCGAAGAAACTTTTTCTTGCCGAGAATGGAGAAATCTCACTGATGCTGAAACATAAATAGATGATTTTGTAATTATCTTTTTTAACTTTTACTCCGAAGCAACATGTTGTGTCAATAGTAACTATGCTGTCCTCTCTTCCACAGAAAGAAACTACAGGAAGAGCAGGCGGAATGGGCTCAATTAAATCTGCAAACGAAACAAACTTATTAGAATCGGCGAGAGAGAATGAAAGATTGAAAGTATCGCTAATCTGATTAGTTAAGGGATTGGTCAATGCTAAAGTATGGATTGAATCAATTGAAGTAAATCTTTTAACGAACCTTGAACAGAGGATATCTTCGTAAAACAGCGAGTCTGCTTCATTTCCATATTCCTTTATATAATTGCCGAGATAAGAAGTTGCAAGAAGTAGATTTCCTCCATTTTTAAGGAAACCCTCTATTACCCTTCTTCCCTTTGAGGAATATTTTAATGTCCCTCCGAGTTTTGTTGCCCATACAAGAATTGCTCCTTTAGCCCCCCAGAGAGAAGTTTCGTTTGAGTCGGGGTACCCTCTGAACCAGATATTCCATTTATCATAGCCAATTTTCAGGGAATCCATTAATTCCGTCATTAAGTAAACAACTTCATTATCCGGACTGTCTGAATAGGGGTCACTTACAACAAGATAAGGGTGAGCGAGTGAAAAACTTTTAGTTGTAAATCCTGTTATTCTCTCCGTTTTTATAGAGTGATTCATTGATGAATCCTCAAGTTCAATATCAATTACAAAATCTCTGGAGATTGAAGGAGACCACCAACTATTACTAAAAAGACCATCACCCTCATCTCCATCAGAATGTTTCCCATCATCAAAAAGTTTTAGCTTATGTACAAATTCACCATCACTATCCCTTATATCTGCATTAATCCCCGTATA
>SOKM01000031.1 GCA_004375785.1 Candidatus Cloacimonadota bacterium
GATTCCAGCAAATCGAGTTTTGAAAGAAAATCTATCCTATACCCTTTTTCTTTCAGCAAAAAGAGAATACCTTTTTTATCTACAGCCCTTAAGTATGCTTCATAGGTTTCAATCATATTGGAATCGACAAGTTTTAACAGATAGTCGTTCAATGGTGTCATCCCTTCTTTCTTTCCAGTCTGCAACAGTGACGGAATCTGATATGTTTTACCTTCTCTGATAAGGTTTGATACAGCTGGGGTAACCAGAAGTATTTCAAAAGCTGCTACCCTTCCTCTTCCAATTTTTTTACAGAGGGTCTGTGAGATAACCGCTTTTAGTGAATCCGCTACCATAGTTTTTATCTGTTCCTGCTGTCCTGGTGGAAATTGTTCAACGATTCTGTTGACTGTACTATATGCACTGGTTGTATGTAATGTTGCCAGAACCAGATGTCCCGTTTCTGCAGTTTCCAGAGCAACAGATATTGTTTCTAAGTCTCTCATTTCGCCAACAAGAACCACATCAGGGTCTTCTCTTAATGCTGATTTTAGTGCGCTGCTGAAAGAGTTCGTATGTTTCTTAATCTCTCTCTGATTTATCAGGGCTTTTAAGTTTTGGTGAACAAATTCTATAGGGTCTTCAAGTGTGATGATATGAACATCCCTCTTTCTATTAATGAAATCTATCATCGCTGCAAGTGTGGTTGATTTACCGCTTCCTGTTGGCCCTGTAACCAGAATCATTCCCTTATTGAGAAAACAGAGGTCTTTAAATAATTGCGGCAGTTTCAATTCATCAACTGAAGGTATTCTACATGGTATCAATCGAAATACTGCTCCGAAACCTTTCCTGTCGATGAATATATTACATCTGAATCTTGCAAAATTTTCTATTTCATATGAAAAATCAACTTCTTCGAGAGTATCCAATTTCTTTTTCTCTTCTTCTGTAATAATCTCCCCTATCATCCTTCTGATATCTGTATTAGAAAGTAAAGATAACTCCTTAACTTTTATCAATCTCCCATCTTTTCTTATGAAAGGATGTTCATCCGAAGAAATATGTATATCTGACCCTTGATTTTCTACAAGTAGCCTGAAATATTTATTTATCTCCGGTTCTCCTTTTTTTGTCTCTATATCCAGGACTAATTCAACTCTTCTATTCTCTTTTCCTGCGTCAAAAGTCTGCTCTTCTTCCTTGACAGAGATTTCAAATCTTTTTATAAGAACAAAAGAAAAGAAGAACCCTTTTCCTTTTTTTTCAATAAGACCTGAGAAGATACCTCTTTCTGGGAGTTCGTATTTTATTCTCGATGGCTCCGGGAGGTTTGTAATATCCACACCTTCTCCCAGTATTTCACCAAACATAGTTTCTATTTCTGATGTTGTCAATTTCTCCTTGCCCTGAAACTCTCTACCAGAAGCCATTATATATCTTACCGGGCTTTCGGGTTTAATACTCAACTGTACCGCATTCAGGTCTAATAATTTATCAAAATATTTATCTATTTTATTCATAACTCACCCCCCTTCTTAAAGGATAATTTAACAACAGTTCCCTCGCCTTCTTTACTCTGGACTATAATATTTGCATTATTTTTCTTCAGTAGATATTTCGCTAACCACAATCCAATACCCAGACCACTCGATGTCTCCTTGAGCGGATCACAAAACCGCTTGAATTTATCAAAAAGATTTTTAACATTCTTTTCAGAAATCCCCCTGCCCTGGTCTTTTATGTAAAGATTAATAAACTCCTCATTTGAAACTGCCCTGATTTGAATCCTGCTTCCTTCTTTAGAGTACTGGATGGCATTTTTAAGAATTACTCCTAAAACCTTTTTTGTCTGCTTCTTGTCTGCATATATAAAGATAGGAAAATCTGGAAGAGATAAAATGAATTTATATCGAGGAAATTTCTGTTTATATTCTTCAATGATTTGTCTTAATAATAAATTTAACCGAATAGACTCTAAATCTACCTTCCATTCATCCTTCTCTGCTTTGAGATAGTCCAAAAATGTTTGAATCCTTTCTTTCAGTATTTCAACACTGTTATCGACGATTTTTATGTATTTGCTCTGCCCGTTTTCTTTAAAGTTTTCCTTGAATATTTGTATCCCTGCCTGAATGGCAGTAAGAGGTGTCATAAATTCATGGGAAAGATTACAGGCAAGATCTGATTTCACGATAATATCTCTCTTTATCTCTTCCAGTAGCAATGCATCTCTCAGGTTCCTTACAACAATTACAATTCCTTTGTTTTTGCTATCATAAATAAGGGAAGATGCATCAACAGCCACAGGAAACCTGTTCTTTTTAGAGGTTTTAAGGTAAGAGAACAGTCCGTTTATTTTGCCTTTCCTTCTGCATCCTTCTATAATATCTTTAATTGTATTTTTATCATTGAAAAGTTCCGAAATATTCTGTCCTACAATTGATTCTCTATCTCTATTGAGCATAATCTGGATACTTCTGTTACAGCTAACCACTTCTCCTGCTGGATTTATTGATAAAACACCATCTGTTAAACTTTCAAGAAGAACCTTCTGATAATTCTCCAGGTTATTTACCCTGTTAACTAAAATCCTCAGATGTTTATAGAGTTCAATATTTTCGACAACAACCGCGGCAATAGATGCAAATGAAAGAACAATATTAAGGTCTTCCTCAGTAAAATTCCCCTCTTTTTTATTTATTAATTCCATTACCCCTACAACTTTATCTCCAAGTTTTAATGGGACTGCGAGGTAGGTGTTATTAACAATGAGAGGCTCTCCCCTCTGGAATACCCAACCAGCTACTCCTTCTTTCGTATCAACAGTGATTTTTTTAATATCACCTCTCCTTGCTCCTGTTGTAACCTTGAATATGAGTTTCTGTCTCTCGTCTTCAAGAAGCAGGATTGAACCTGCCTCACATCCTATCTTTTCCTGTAACTCCTCAAGGATTTCTTCAAGAAAGGAAGGGAGTTTGAGAGCTTCTCCTGCCTTATTTAGAGCAATCGAATCATCTAAATTATATGACATCTTTTGCAAGAGCCTTTTTTACTGAAGCACTCAGGAGCTTCAGGTCAACAGGTTTAACAAGATAATCGGAGATACCATAAGATTTGATAGAAAAATCATCCTGCATTCCTTCAAATGCTGAACAGATAATTATCGGCAGATTTCTGCCTTTTTCTCTCAATCTTCTGAGAATTTCAAGCCCGTGAATGCCGGGCATCTTAATATCGAGAATTAAAAGATTAAAATGGTCTTCAAGTACACTTTGTAAAGCCTTGGTTCCTGTCGATGCAGTTGCTATTTCGAATCCATCCATCTTAAGTATCTCTGCAAACAGAAGGCGAATATTTGGGTCATCGTCAACAATTAGAATCTTTTTCATACTACCTCCTTTTTTTACTATAAATTAAGCAAGAACCGTGCCACAAAAATAAGTCTAAATTATTGTTGAACTTAGTAAAAATAATTCTGCCTTCTTATGTAAAAGAATAGAACAAGGTGAACAGTTTATTAACAATCTGCAATTTTCTATTCTGGCATTTTACATTAACAAAATAAAACCAAGATTGCTTCCTGTTTAGAAGTTGTGGTGAGTTAAATTGAACATCCTGTTAAATTTTTGAACAATAATTTTTCCAATATACACTTTTCAAAAAATAATAAGTTCTTCTAAATAAAGGCTTATAATTTTTTCAAAATCCTGGCACGGTTCTTGCTCTATATATGAATAGAAAAATAAAAAGGAGGTAAGTATGAAAAAGCAAGATGCTGTTTTAGATTTCGGAACGATAAGGAGAGATGGTGACCCACTTGGTGCTTCAAGGATAAAAGAGATAACTATGACAGTTTTCAGTAAATCGGAATGGATTCTACTTGCAAAGCCAAATAGCTCCGATTCATTCTTCGATAGGTTATTTACTGATTCACCCCCACCTATTAGTTATTCTGTTAAGATGGAGAGAAATCATAGAAACAGATTCTATCCATTTATTTATGACGACTATATCATCATTGCATCCGGCAAGGAAACATCACAAAAAGGTAAGAAATTAGAGATAGAATTACGATTGAATGATATTAGTAATATTGAATCAGGACTGCATACACCCAGTATAGATTTTGTTTTGCTTACAAAGGATAGATACGAGCAAAAAATGAAAAGAGAAAATAAGCATTACTTCTACCAAAAAGAATTAGTAAAAGTATAAAAATAAAAACATAAGTTAGAAGGTAGAGAAAAAAGGAGTCTACGAATGGTAAAAAGAAGCAGGCTAAAATCAAAGAGAGAAGATTTCCTGAACAAAAAACTAATGGTTGTCCTCTTCAGATGGATAACCATTTTAATTATATCCATTATGATCTTTTATAAAAGAGGAGAGTTTCATCTTACTGATCCTGCTGTTATAATACTAATATTTCTCAGCGTCTCAAATGGAATTCTGACATTTCTCAATTCCAATTTCTTTGAACAACCAAAATACATTTTTTTTATCCTTCTTGCTGATATCATATCAATATCTATTCTATTCAGACTTATCTCTTCTGAGAACCAGTTATACCTTGTATTCTTCGCAGTGCTCTTCATAAGTTCTATCTCGCAGAATGTAAAATGGAGCCTACTTATAGCAATGATTGCATGCATATTCTATCTCTCAATAATTACTCTAAGAAAGAACTCAGATTTGAGCATTCTGATAACAAACCCCGAGATAGCAATAAAGATTCCTTTCATTTTTCTTATCGCAATATGGACAAGTTTCTGGAGTGAACAGTATAAAAAGAAGAAGAACGAAGAGGAAGAAGTTGAAAAATTTAACGGAGAATTAAAAAAAGGCATAAAGATTGCAATATCGAAAGAAAAAAAGGTAGCGAGAGACCTTAAAAAAATGAAGGAATATAATGAGAATATTTTGAAAAGCTTGAATTCAGGGGTTATTGTGGTTGACAATAATGGAATGATAACGACTATGAATCCGAAGGCAGAAAAGATATTTGATGTAACATCGAAGAAGACTGTAGGGGTCAACTTTGAAGAGGTCAAGGAATTTGTATCTTTTTTGAATAATCTTTCTGCTGTTCTCAGAGATGGCAAAAGAAACGGTGTTCATGAGGTAAACTTAAAAAATGGAAAAACCTTAAATATGACATTCTCACCATTAAAAGAATCAGAAAAAGAAAATGGAGCAACCGTTGTTTTTCAGGATGTAACTGTTTTCAAAGAAATGAAAGATAAAGTAAGACAATCCGAAAGCCTCGCCAATCTTGGAAAAACAGTCGCATGGATTGCACATGAAATAAGAAACATACTAACAAATATAATTGGTTATGCACAGTTAATTGAAATGAAATTCAATAATAGCGATATGAAAGAATATTTGGATGGATTGATGAGAGCAACAGAAAAAATTTCTGTTTTGATGACAGATATTCTTGATTTCTCAAAACAGAGAAAAATAAAGAAAGAAGAAGTTAACATTAATAGTCTTCTCAAAGAAATAGAAGAAGGTTTCTCAAACTCGTTAAATGGAACAAGATTGGTTGTTAGAAAGGAGAAAAATATTGATACTATTTTCTCTAATCATAGGGCATTACAATGTGTTATTTCAAATCTCATAAAAAATGCGAAAGAAGCTATTGAAGAAAATGGAAAGAAGGGAGAAATAGAACTTAATTTGAGAAAGAATAACGAGCATGTCATTTTTGAAGTCTCAGATACAGGTAGAGGGATAGAGGAAGATAAGATAAAATCTATATTCAATGCTTTCTTTACAACAAAAAAGAACGGAACAGGACTCGGGTTATCTATAGTAAAAAAGGTTGTTGAAAGTCTTGATGGAGACATATCTGTGCGCAGTAAACCTGGCGAAGGCACAAAATTCTCAATAACCCTTCCTGAACAGAATGGAATATTAGACATCAAATCTAAACATAGTGCTGAGTATACATCGCAAGTGATATAATTTTTCAATCAGAAAGAATAAGGATTTTCCCCCCATAAGAAAAATTTATTTTGACTTTACTGAAATTATTGTTATAATACTCAAAGAATGAAAAAGCATGTTGCTCTTAAAAATTTTCTGGAACAGACCGTAGAAAAATATAACAAAAAAGAATATCTCGAAACTGACCCCATTTCAATGGTCCATAAAATCAGTGGAGATAAAAACAGAGAAACTTACGCATTTATAGTATCGATTTTTGCTTTTGGTAATGTGAAATCAATAAAAACAACTATCCAAAAAATGCTGCAGCCAATGACCGACAATGTTTACAGCTTTATAAAAAATTATAAAAAGGACAGAACCACATTGTTCAAGGGGATAGTTCACAGATTTATAAAGGAAAAAGATATTTCCTGCCTTATTAATGCACTGCACATTATTCTTAGAGAGTTTGGAAGTATTGAAGACCTTTTTATGCATTGTTATAATAAAGGGAAAAATGTAAGAAAGGCAATTGAGGGGTTCTCGGAAATTACGAGGGAAATTTACAGAAAGAACAACGATAATTTTTCCGAAAGGACTTTAAGGTTTATGCTGCCTTCACCTGAAAATGGCTCTGCTTGTAAAAGGATGAATCTCTTCTTAAGATGGATGGTTAGGAAGGATGAGATAGACCTCGGCATATGGAAAGGAATAGAGAAGAATCAACTCATCATTCCTCTCGATACACACATTGCACGGATTTCAAAATCCTTATGGTTAACAAAAAGAAAAACACCAGGATGGAATATGGCTGAAGAAATTACAGAAAATCTAAAAAAGTTTGACCCAAATGACCCCTTAAAATACGACTTCGCACTCACGAGAATTGGAATATTGGAAGGGAAAAAACATAAATAATCAGTCAATCTCGTTTACTGTTTTAGGGTTAAACTTCTAAATCACGAA
>SOKM01000105.1 GCA_004375785.1 Candidatus Cloacimonadota bacterium
CCTTCGGGATACTACTGTAAACATACTGCAGGTTGGTTGTTTTCCCTGACCTTCCAGGTCGATAGTATACTACTTTACATGTTAATTCCCTTGTTGCATACTTTATTAAAGTCATCTTTGTTACAACATTTCATTTACGAGACCTGTATGGATGTTTCCGCTAATAAAATCTTTGTTATCAAGTAACTTCAAGTGAAAGGGAATTGTTGTCTTTATTCCCTCAATCACAAATTCTTTCAATGCCCTGCGAAGACGAGTAATTGCCTCCTCTCTATCTTTTCCATAGGATATTAATTTTGCAATAAGCGAATCATAATACCTTGGAATAGTGTACCCGGAATATAGATGTGTATCAACCCTTATTCCCGGGCCACCAGGTATGTGAAACCCATCTATTTTACCTATAGATGGTAAGAAATTATTTTCGGGATCCTCTGCATTTATTCTTGCCTCAATGGCACATCCCCTCACTTTGATATCTTTCTGAGAGAAGGATAGTTTCTCCCCCGAAGCAATCCTAATCTGCTCCTTGAGCAGATCCACACCTGTAACAAACTCTGTAACTGGATGTTCTACCTGAATCCTTGTATTCATTTCCATAAAGAAAAATTTTCCTCTATCAAATATGAACTCGACAGTTCCAGCGCTTTTATATCCAATCTTTTTCATTCCTTTAACAGCAAGTGCACCTATCTTCTCTCTTATCTTCTCATCTACAATCTTTGATGGACTCTCTTCAAGCAATTTCTGATGTCTTCTCTGTATAGAACACTCCCTCTCACCAAGGTGAATTGTGTTACCATAATTATCTGCTAATATCTGAAACTCAATATGTCTCGGGTTTTTAATGAATTTTTCTATGTAAAGAGTCCCTTCACCAAAGGCTGTTTCTGCTTCAGTTTGTGCTATCTTAAAAAAGTTATTAAATTCTGATTCAATATTAACAATTCTCATTCCTTTGCCACCACCACCGAAAGCTGCTTTTATCATAACTGGAAAACCAATATCCTTAGCAATCTTTAAACCTTGAGCTACCTCTAAAACAGGTTCCTTACTTCCAGGGATAACAGGGATTCCAGCCTTCTCCATTTCCCTTTTGGCATAGACTTTATCACCCATTTTTCTAATGATTTCAAAAGGAGGACCAATAAATTTTATCCCATTAGATTCGCACATCTCAGCGAATTGTGGGTTTTCAGCAAGGAAGCCGTAACCTGGGTGAATTGCTTCACAATTCGTAATGAGACAGGCACTTATAATTTCTTTTGCGCTGAGATAGCTGTTTTGACTTTCAGGAGGACCAATGCAAACAGATTGATCCGAGAAACGTACATGAAGCGAATCTTCATCTGCCTCAGAATGCACCGAAACAGTTTCTATACCTGATTCTTGACAAGCTCTTATTATCCTAAGAGCAATTTCTCCCCTGTTCGCAATAAGAACCCTTTTGAACATTCAAACTATCCTCTACTTTCAAAATCTGTCCAAGCAGCATCTGAACTCGATTTTATTCCCCGTAATTTGAGATTAAATTCATCGGGATTGGTAACATTTGCCATTGCATCTTCATAACTAATTGTACCGATACTATAGAGTTTCATTATCGACTGGTCAAAACTTTGCATATGATACTGTGAACCTTCCTCAATGGCAGAGGGTATCAAAAGTGTCTTAACAGGGTCAAGAATATACTCCTTGATTGTCGGTGTCACAATCATTATTTCAACAGCAGGAACCCTCCCTTTTCCATCAGATCTTGCAAGAAGCCGTAAAGATACCACACTTATGAGAGTTGCCGAAAGAAGCACCCTTATATGCTGTTGTTGATGTGGTGGATAGAACGAAATAATTCTATTTATGGTTTCACTTGCATTCAACGTATGAAGTGTACTTAAAACAAGATGTCCGGTATCCGCTGCTTTCAATGCAACATCCATGGTATCTTTATCTCTTATCTCTCCTATAAGAATAATATCTGGATCCTGACGCATAATGTGCTTCAGTGCACTTGCAAAACTATGGGTGTCCATCCCAAGTTCCCTCTGGCTGATAACACTATTTTTATCCCTGAAAAGGAATTCTATGGGATCTTCAATTGTAATAACATTCTTACTCATATTCTCATTAATATGTTCAATCATAGCAGCAAGAGTCGTTGATTTTCCGCTTCCTGTAGTGCCTGTGCAAAGAATCAATCCTCTCTGCTTTAGCGAAAGCTCCTTGAGAACCTGTGGTACGTTAAGTTCGTCTATCCTTTTCACAGAAGGTGGGATCGTTCTCATCGCAATTGCAACAGTCCCCCTCTGCATATATACATTTACCCTGAAACGAGCAAGTCCTGAAACACTAATTGCAAAATCAAGCTCTTTGGTTCTTAGAAATTCCTCTTGCTGGTCCTTTGTCATAATCTGCTGTGCTGTCTTTCTTAATTCTTCAGGACTCAATGGCTCTTCCTTGAGAGCATTTAACCTTCCATTAATTCTCAGCACAGGAGGCGAACCAGCCTTTAGGTGCAAATCACTTGATTCCTCCCTGACCATCCTTTCTAAAAGAGTTTTTAGATTCATAATTTTGTCCTTATTCTGGTTTAACTAAAAAAAGTTTTTGATTGAATTCTACAGGGTCATCGCTCTTTACAAGAATATCTACTATTGTCCCTTTTACATCAGATTCCATCTCATTCATTACTTTCATCGCTTCAACTATACATACAATCTGACCAGGGACAACACTATCTCCAATCTCCACATATGGTGGGGCATCTGGTGCAGGGGCTCTATAGAATATCCCTACCATGGGTGCTTTAATTGCAAGAACATCATCTTTTTCTATCTCTTCCTCTGTCCTCTTTCCCTCTTCCTGTAACTCTTTTACAGGGTTCTTCATTGAACTACAGGCTTTATTTACCTTCGTTGTGCCTTTTCTGATACGAATCGACCTTCCAAATCTCTTTATTTCAACCTCTTCAACATCACTTTCTTCAATAAGTTTAATAAGTCTTTTAACAAATCTTAAATTCATAAAAAATCCTTTTTTTTTACGATCTTTTCAATCTTATAATATCATTCCTGTTCAAAACTCGACACAGGACATTTTATTTTTTAATATACTACTATAATAAACAATAAAAGTCAAGAAAAAAAGAATATGATTTTTCTTGACTTTTATTTCTTTATCAAGTATATAAATAGTTACATTGAAACATATTAAAGTGAATAACAAAAAATTGGAGGAAGTTACGATACCTGAAAAGAGACTTACTAAAGAAGTAATACAATCGTTGCTTCAGTCTCTGAAACAACACAATCTTACAATAGATAAGAATAATACAGAGCTCATCTCGATGTTAAAGAGAAGAGAAAATGCTCTTCGTGACTTAACAAAGGGGGGATATTTAGTTTCTGAAGACCTCAATAAAATGAGGAAGGAAACATATAATTTATTTGCTTCTATTCAGATAATTGCTGAAGCTACAGAAGTTGCCCTATCTGCCCTTAAAGAACAAAAAAATGACTGGGAAACACGATACTCTAATCTCGATGATGCTACTTCTGGTTTTAGCGAAATAATTGACACCATTTCAAAATCAATTTTCAGGCTGAGAGAACTTGGTGAAAGAATCAAAAAGATAGAATTAGCTATTGATAGAATCCATAATATCTCTCATCTCACCCGTGGTGTCTCAAGGAATGCGGGAATTAAGGCATATCATGCTGGAGAAAAAGGTAAAGGTTTTGAAGTAATTGCAAGGGAACTATCACAGTTAACCAAGGAATCATTGGGAATCACTGTAAAAGTCCCTGAAACGATAAAAAGATTTCAAACTCAAACAATGGAAGCAGTAAATTTCATAACGGAACTCACACACAATATTGAGCAGGTAAAGAGAAATACTGAAGAAATGAAACTAAAACTGAAATTGAGCGAAGACCTCTTTGGTGATTTTATAGAAACCTCCAACATAATCCATAACTCTGTTGAGAAACAGATAGGAATAAAAGAAAAATTAGGGGAAGATGGAGAAAGTATTGCAAAATTATCCACCCAGTCATTGATCGAAACAGGAAGCATCACAAATCTTGAGCAAAATCAAAGCTCCTTATCACTTCTTGTTAATAGATTTGTTAAAAACTCCTCTCAAATAATAATCTCTCTTGAGGAAAAAGAGAATGAGACCTTTCTCGCTAATTTAAGAAATTCTTCAATAAATATTGATAAATTAAAAGAATACATCCTTAGAGTATCTTCATTAACGTCCCAGATAAAAGGTGTCTCACTTGAGGCAAAGAGACATTTTGAATCACAAAAGGAGAAGGTTTCACAGATTCTTTTAATTATAACTCAAAATAAGAAAGTCAAGCAAGAAATTTTTGCGAAAACTAACTCACTGGTGGAAATATTAAAAAAGGTTTCACAACTTTTCTTTGAAACTAACGATTTGTCAGAGAAAATACTTTCAATCATTAGTGGAATGTCGCAACTTGTTGAAAGGGCAGACAGCTATTTCTCCTCGCTTGAAAAAGAGATAGTCTGGGTAGAAGAAATACACAATAAACTCAAGATGTTTTCTAAAAGAAGCAATCTTCTTTCACTTTATGCATCAATAGAATCGGCAAGAGCCTTTGAATTTAAGAAAGAGCTGGATGTGATTGTAAATCAGATAAAAGAATTATCAAAACAATCATCAGGGTCATTGAGAACAATCGAGGAATCGGTTAACAAGGCAAAATCTTCGCTTAAAAATGTTCATCAGATTATGTCAGAAACCTCTAATAAACTTGAAAAGACCAAGGATGATTTCAAACCTATGCTCAAAGGTTTCAATGAACTTAATAAATCAACAGAAAGACTGCAGGAACTCGTTAACGAGATGTTAAAAACCCTTGAGAAGCAAACAGAACTTGAACAGAAACTTACAGCCCTTGAGGAAACACTCTTTTCAAAGATAGACAAAAATATAATAAAGAATAAGGAATTGGAGATAGAGACAGAAAAAATAGGCTCAGTTGTATCTGAACTATTGAATGAACTCGGTGAATTTAAAAAGGATTTAAAGCCTTTTTTACCTTTCTTTCAAAAGGTATCCAAAACAGTATTAAAACTGAGATTGTCGTGTGACCCTATTGAAATCGATCCCTCCAAAACGACTGATGCGACCTCCAATAGAGTTAGCACAACTATCTTTAAAGGTCTTGTCGAACAGGGAACGGATGCAAATGTTATTCCATCAATTGCAAAAAGATGGAAACTATCTGAAGATGGACTTATATGGGAATTTACTTTACGCGATAATGTACTGTTTCATAATGGAGAATTGCTCAATGCAAGAGATGTGAAATTTTCAATTGAACGTTTATTACTAGGACCTCACAGTTATATGTTCGATATGATAAAAGGAGTGAAAGATTTTAAAAGAAATAAAAACAAGAATGTGGAAGGAATAAAGATTACTGGTAATTATAACATCAAAATAGAGTTAGACCATCCTTATATTCCATTTTTGAGAAACCTTGCAGTTACCTGCGGTAGTATTGTAAAAGAGACAAAAGATGGACTTATCGGTGCCGGTCCGTATAAATTAAAGGAATGGGAAAAAGGAACTAAAATTATTGTTGAAGCGTTTGAAGATTATTTTGGTAAAAAACCGTTCTGTGATGAGGTACATTTTATTATCTGCCAGGATGAGAAAGAAACAGTTCGAAGGTTTTTAGAAGGAGAATTTGATATAATTGATGTTCCCGGTTCGATTGATAAGGAAGAATTCTTACAAAAAAATGAAATCAATGTAGAATCTTTATCCATCTATGACATCTATTACATCGGTATCAATGTGAAAGAACAAACCCCATTTAAGAAAACAATGGTCAGACAGGCACTAAACTACGCTGTTGACAGAGAGGGGTATATTCAAAAAATCGCAAAGGATAGGGCAATACCTGCAAAGGGTATCTTCCCACCAAATTTTTCTACATACAATCAGAGACTTACTGGATACACATACAACCCTGAGAAAGCTCGCGAATTATTAAGAAATGCTGGTTTTCCCAATGGTTTACCGGGCGAATACAAATTTGACATCAGGGATTCAAAGATTGCCATTAGAAGTGCCGAAATCCTAAAAAGACAGTTTCAAGAGATTGGCATAAATGTAAAACTGAACCTGCTCACATGGGAAGAGCTACTTCAAAATGTTCATACTGGTAAATCCTTACTCTTTGCACTCGGCTGGTCAAATGATAATGGAGACCCGGATAGTTTTCTTTACCCACTGTTTCATTCAAAAAACTGGGGCGAACCCGGGAATACCTCATTCTATAAAAATGAAACAGTAGACAGACTGCTTGATGAAGCGGCAGCTCTAACAGACCACTATAAGAGGCAAACACTCTATCAACAGGTAGAACAGATTCTCGTTGATGATGCACCCTGGCTCTTTTTATATCATTCAAAACGTTCTATTGCCTCGCATTCCTATGTAAGAAGCTATTCAAAAAGTCCACTCGATTCTGAAAGATTAGAAGACGTCATTTTAATCCGTAAAACCTCGTAAAAGATTCAACTACTAATCTCTTAAAATCCCTGTAAATAATCAGTAAACTCCGTTACATTCTCCCGAAAGTCTGTCATTGCGAGTATCGTATCGGAGCCTGTCCTGAGCGTATGCGAAGGAAAGCAATCTCGGTTTTTCGCACTATGAGATTGACTCCTCACTATGTTCGTCGTTCTCCTTACTTCGTTTCGTCGTTCATTGTCCTTGAATAGATTAGTCTGGGGTAATGTTCTTTCTCCTTCGTCGAAAGTTCACGCCATGAACCATGCGGTTCATGGCTCGCAATGGGCATAAAGGTCATAGAATGTTGTTGACAAAATACA
>SOKM01000326.1 GCA_004375785.1 Candidatus Cloacimonadota bacterium
TTAGTTGTTGATGATGAAAAGTATGTAGTGGAACTGATCAGGGATATCCTGGAATCAGGAGGATATAAGGTTATTCCTGCTTACAACGCTAAGGAGGCACTAGAAAAAGTCTATACCGAATCTCCCGATTTGATTCTCCTGGACATTTTGATGCCCAAGGTAGACGGATATCAGGTTTGCCGGGAGATAAGAGGTGATCTCCTCCTGTCCAATATTCCCATCATTATGTTAACAGTTAAAGGAGGAGAGAAAGATGAAATTAAAGGGTTGGGCATTGGTGCTGATGACTATATAGTAAAGCCTTTCCGGCCGGGTGTTCTCTTAGCCAGGGTGAAGATGGTGCTCAAACGCACACTGCGAGGCTTGGAAGCAAACCCGCTCACTCGTCTTCCTGGCAATACCGCAATCATTGAGGAGATAGAAGAGCGTATCGACGGCGACAGACTTTTCGCAGTGCTCTATTTCGACCTCGACAATTTTAAGGCTTTTAACGACAGGTATAGCTTCGAACTCGGGGATAAAGTAATCCAGCAGACAGCCAGGATAATTATCGAATATATAAAAGAGATGGGCAATCCTGAAGATTTTATCGGGCATATTGGCGGAGACGATTTCATCACCATTACTACGCCGGATAAAATCGATTTAATCTGTTCTGCGATTATTAAATCGTTTGATAAAAAGATTCTTAAATTCTATTCATCAAAAGACCGAATCAAGGGATACATCACAGGGAAAGACAGACAGGGGAACATAAATAAGTTTCCCATAATGACCATAACCATTGGTGTAGTAACCAATACGAAAAGGAAATTTAGCCATAAAGGACAGATTGTAGCAGTAGGTGCTGAGTTAAAGAAGCATATAAAGTCTCTTGAGGGGAGCAATTACATAATAGACAGGAGAACAAAATAGAAATCACCATAATGGGATAGGAGGAGTGGTTGTGGCAAAACAGAAGATTTTAGTGGTCGATGATGAACCAGACCTTGTGGAACTGGTCAAAGATGTATTAGAACGGAATAATTACTTTGTCATTTCGGCACGCAATGCTGATCTTGCTATCAAGAAGGTCAAAGAATCTAATCCCGACCTCATAATTTTAGATTTGAATCTCCCGGGTATCGGAGGTATAGAGGTTTGTCGTATTTTGAAGCGAGATAAAAAAACGAGTTCTATTCCCATTATCATGTTGACTGTAAAATCGACTGAGACTGACAAGATTGCTGGGTTGGAAGCAGGAGCTGACGACTATATGACCAAGCCTTTCAGTACAGCTGAACTGGTGGCCAGAACGAGGGCTGTTCTAAGAAGGATTCTCTATGCAGGCGAGCCCGGAGAGGTTCTGGTGTCTGGAGAGATTAGGCTCGATTCAACTGAACATATGGTATATGTAATGGATAAAAAAATCGACCTTACACCAAAAGAGTTTAATCTGCTTTATCTGTTAATGAAAAAAAAGGGCAAAGTGCTCAGCAGAACTTTTCTCATTGAAAATATCTGGGGATACGAATATCTCGGTGGCACAAGAACTGTGGATGTCCACGTGCGCCATTTGAGGGAGAAGCTGGGGGAAGAGGGGAAGAAGGTAGAAACTGTGGAAGGCGTGGGTTATAAGTTTGTTGAGGAAGAGTGAATATTCAATCTTGCCCTGCTCGGTTTTCCCATAAATGACCATTTCTGAAAGCCATATAAAGTTTACAAAAATTTTACAAATTGTTAACCTAAACTTAACATTAATAAATTATACTTAATATAGGGAAAGACAGGATTTACTATTGTGTGGAGAAGATGACTATGAAAGCAAAGATTTTAATCGTGGACGACGATCCAGATCTTACAAATCTGGTTAAGACTATTCTGGAAGCAGAAGACTATATGGTCTATGCGGCGGAGAGCGGGGAAGAGGC
>SOKM01000027.1 GCA_004375785.1 Candidatus Cloacimonadota bacterium
TATCTGCATCTTCTATAAGTTTTCTGAGTTCTTCCTTCTGCTCTACAACCCATTGGAGAGCTTTACCTTTCGGATGACCCTCGATGAGTTTCTCAGCTTTACTCAATGTGCGGCTCGCAATCGTCACCTCTATTTCCTCCTGGTCAAGAAGGTATTGGACAAGAGGCTTGGCAACAAGTCCTGCACCAAGCAACAAAACATTTTTCATACTACCTCCTTCTTCGTTATTGGTTATTAGTTATTCGTTATTTGTCATTGCGAGTTTCACTTCTTGCCTTGAACCGTATGGTTCAGGACTTGCTCTTTCATCTTACATCTTACATCTTACATCGTATATCCCATATTGTCTTTCCAAAAATTTCTCTCTTCTATCTTCCCTCTTCTCTATCGTCGTTTCTCCATCCCTTAAAGATACTTTTCAAGATACTTATACTTTTCGGTAAGCTTACCTTTGTAAAGAATAACTCCATTTTTTAATTCATCAGGCAAATTGCACCCTTCAAATGATTTTGAAAAATCCGCCTTTATTATATCAGGAACGAATTTCATAAGCGTCTCACTGAAATAAATGGAAGATTCGACAGGTATTTCACAGGGAAGGTTATCAATCGCCATTATTACAGGACCCTTTCCTTTATAACCATCCTTTGATGTTTCAGAAACGGGGTCATAAACAAAAACAGGTTTGTCGGGTGTAGTGGAATGAATGGTGCATTCCACTGCTCCCTCTATGTCACAGGAGATGTCGCCAATGACTCTCAACCTTGTCGCCCCCATCCTAAAATGACGTTTGAGATTTGCTTTGGTAACAAGCCTCGGGTATTTTGCCTCCCAGTATATGCAGTTCATAAGAACTGTTATATAAGGAATATAATTATGAAACCTTGAGCAGTACTTAGAAGGATGTGCATAGTAATTCATAAGGTCGAAAACCTCACCAGAGATATGTTCAACCATATCTCCCTCTTTAAAAACCGCTTTATATATAACCTTCTCTGATGAACCATCTCTGAATAAATTAATGATTTCAAAGGGTCGTATCTTTTTGACTGGTAGGCAATCAAGTATCTCCTGTGCTCCACCTGAAACATTGCCGTATCCAGTAAACACGAAAAGTAATGGTAGAAAAGTATCATTTAGCCCTTTCCTTATAATTTCTTTTCCGACCTGCGTTATATGGTCTTTTGCCCCTTTAATCTCCCTATACTCATATGCCCTCTTAATTTGTGTAAAAGGATTTTTAACCCCTTCCCATTTTAGCCTTTTACCGAGCGCCCAGAGTGTATCAATCATCCCTGCAATGCCTGCATATCTCCCAAAGAAGATAAGTCTTCTCCCATTTTTATCTGCTATCTTTTCATAATCAATTAACTGGCACTCAAATTCCATCATCCTCTTCAACATATCCATATTATTGGTTTGCCCCTTTATGGTGTGTGAAAAAAATATGTATGTCTTGTTTGGTGAAAAGAAATCAAGAGGAATCTCTTTAACTGCAAAAACGAGCGAAGCTTCAGAAATATCCTCTTTTACTTCAGCACCTGCCTCTATATAATCCTTGTCAGGAAACGCCCGTATGTGCGAAGGCTGGAGCAACACCTTAATATTGTGTTCATCAATCAATTTTTTTATATCCTCAGGAATAAGAGGAACCCTTCTTTCCCAATGGCTTTTATCTTCCCTCCTTATTCCAATGATTTTCGACATAACCCCTCCATTCGAAACTTCAGTTATTAAGTTATTGAGTCGAAAGACGTCATTGCGAGTATTCTTTCATATTTACTACCGAAGCAATCTCATATTCGCATTCTGTGTCAATAAATTCGTTTAAAGCGTTAGTATCGTTTCTTTAGTCTGTTTGGTTTGTTTAGTTCTTTTATCAAGAACTGTCCGGTATAAGATTTTCTGCAGCGTGCAATTTCCTCTGGGGTTCCCACTGCAATAATATAACCACCTTCATCACCACCTTCAGGACCAAGGTCTATAATATAATCAGCCGATTTAACAACATCCATATTATGTTCTATAATAAGCACGGTATTCCCTTTTTTTACCAATCTGTTCAATACTTTGAGTAACATCTTCACATCCTCAAAATGTAACCCCGTTGTCGGTTCGTCAAGAATATAGAGCGTTCTCCCTGTTGCAATCTTTGAAAGTTCCTTTGAAAGCTTTACCCTCTGTGCTTCACCTCCAGAAAGGGTGGTTGCAGGCTGACCCAGTTTAATGTATCCAAGACCAACATCGTATAGAAGTTTGAGTCTTCTCTTAATCTTGTAAATATTCTTGAATAGTTCCATAGCTTCTGTTATAGTCATATTAAGGACATCTGAAATACTCTTTCCTTTGTACCTTACATCAAGGGTTTCCCTGTTAAACCTCCTCCCAATACACACCTCACAGGGTATGTATACATCAGGAAGGAAATGCATCTCTATCCTGATAATTCCATTGCCTCTACAAGCCTCGCACCTTCCACCTTTTACATTAAAACTAAATCTTCCTATTTTGTATCCCCTGATTCTTGACTCATGAAGATTGCTAAAAAGTTCTCTCACATAAGTAAAAAGCCCTGTGTATGTGGCTGGGTTTGACCTGGGTGTCCTTCCTATCGGCGATTGGTCTATATTTATGACCTTATCTATGTATTCAATACCTTCTAAGGTTTTATACTCACCTACTGGTTTCCTCGACCTGTAAAAACGTTTTGCAAGTGCTCTATAGATAATATCATTCATAAGACTACTTTTTCCTGAGCCAGAAACACCTGTGATACAGACAAATAATCCAAGAGGAATTCTAATATCGATTGATTTAAGATTATGATGCTCTGCTCCTTTGACTGTAAGGTAATCTGTACCAGGTTTTCTTCTTACAGGAGGTATATCAATCCTTCTCTTCCCTGAGAGATACATCCCTGTTATTGACTTCTTTGAATTAGTTATATCTTTTTTTGTACCCGATGCAACAAGCTCACCACCATATTCTCCCGCACCCGGTCCAAGGTCTATTATGTGGTCAGCAGAAAGAATGGTCTGTTTATCATGCTCAACAACAATAACAGTATTGCCTATATCCCTCAGATTCTTCAATGTTCGGAGTAGTCTTCTATTATCTCTCTGATGCAAACCAACACTCGGCTCATCAAGAATATATAAAACGCCCATCAAACCAGAACCTATCTGAGTTGCAAGATGAACCCGCTGCATCTCCCCTCCAGAGAGTGAATCAAAAGATCTGCTGAGGGTAACATAATCGAGCCCCACATTTAAGAGAAAATTCAACCTATCTTTTATTTCCTTTACTACCTGATGAACAATAAGTTCTTCCCGTTCTGTCAGAACCAGTTCTTTCTCAAAAAATGCGAATGAATCTTTTACAGACATTTCAACAATATGATGAATATTCTTTTCATGAACAAGAATAGAAAGTGCCTCTTTCTTCAATCGTGCTCCTTCACAGACAGGGCATGGAAGGATTGACATATACTGTTCTATCTCATATCTAATCCAGTCTGATTCAGTTTCCTTATATCTCCTCATCAAGTTTGGAATAATTCCCTCAAATCCCCATTCTTCATCTTCACCATAAAGTAATATTTCTTTAATATCTTCTGGAATCTGACCCCAGGGGGCATTCAGGTTGAAACCATATTTTTCTGATAATCTGTTTAGAGGTGAGAGAATCCATTTGCCTCGAGGTTCTCCCCAGGGACCAATTGTTCCTTCAAGAATAGATAGTTCATTGTTTATGATAAGAAGTTCCTCATCTATCTCCATCTTTGTTCCAAGCCCACTGCACTCAGAACAGGCACCATAAGGACTGTTAAATGAGAAGAATCTTGGCGTAATTTCTCCGTAACTTATATTACAATGGGGACAGGCGAGCAACTCACTACAAAGTATATCTTTCTCTCCTTTTTTGGTTACGATTAATTGTCCTTCCCCCTCCCTCAAAGCTATCTCCACAGAATCTGCTACCCTTTTTCTCATTCCCTTCTTTGTAATTAACCTGTCAATCACAATCTCAATACTGTGTTTTTTATTCTTAGCAATTGTTGGAATGTCTTCAATATCATAAATCTTCCCATCTATCCTTACCCTTACAAATCCTTTTTTTTGAATGGATTTCAAGAGCTCTTTGTATTCCCCTTTCTTTCCTTTCACAACAGGTGCAAGAACCATTATTCCCTCACCCTGAGGAAATCTCAAAATTATATCCGTTATCTGGTCTGACGTCTGTTTGGTAATTGGTCTACCGCATTTATAACAGTAAGGAACACCAATATGTGCAAAAAGAAGCCTGAGATAATCATAGATTTCTGTAACTGTCCCGACTGTAGAACGCGGGTTTTTAGAAGCAGTTCTTTGCTGGATAGATATTGCTGGAGAGAGTCCCTCGATAAAATCTACATCAGGCTTATCCATAATCCCGAGAAACTGTCTTGCATAAGCAGAAAGTGATTCGACATATCTTCTTTGTCCCTCTGCATAGATTGTATCGAATGCAAGAGAACTCTTGCCCGAACCAGAAATACCTGTAATTACCACAAATTTTTCTCGCGGAATTACTACGTCTATATTCTTCAGATTGTGGACTCGTACACCTTTAATACTTATCTTTCTTGTAGACATTTTTTATTTAAAAAACAATAAATAAGTTTCACTTATATCGTTTTTCTTCAGAAACAAAAATGGAGCAGAGCGGATTTGAACCGCCGACCTGTGCGTTGCGAACGCACCGCTCTCCCAGCTGAGCTACTGCCCCATTCCATAAGATTCAATTATAAAAGAAAAACGTGATTGTGTCAAGGGTTTTAATAAGATTTTCTTTTTTTATAGAAATTTCAAAAAAAGACTTGACAAATATATAAAAATAATTTATACTAAACTAATAGACTTTAAGAAAAGGAGGTGAAAAATATGAAATATTTCTTGTGTGCAGTTGTTCTTCTCTTCACTTTTGCCATCCCTGTCGCAGCCGGTCCGAACATTGGAGACCCTGCCCCTGATTTCACCTTACCTGATACAACATATACATACCACACCCTTTCCGATTATCAGGGAAATGTGGTCTTTTTGAACTTCGGGCAATCTTGGTGAGGAGGATGTCAAGCTGAGTATCAGTTTATGTCTGCATTACAGGCTCATTACGATTCACTGGGTTTGCCTGTCCAGGTTCTTGTTGTAAATTTCAATGAATCTATGTCAACAACAAAATACATACAGAGAACCTACAACATATACCCACCCGTCTTGAACAACCAGAGTAATTCGGTTTGGTATTTGTACAACATGAACGGTTATATGCCTCTTAATTTTGTTTTACTGGGCGATAATGATATGACAGTTTACTACTGGGCAAACACAATGACACTGGCAAATTGCAAATACTGGATCAACCTGGCGCTGGCAGCGAGTGTAGAAGAAACTCCTGTTGTAGAAAAATATACTGCATTAAAAACTTCATCCATCTCAAGCAACCGAATCAATATTGAATACAGCCTGAAAAACAGAGCTAACATCAAACTAACTATTTATGATATGATGGGAAGGGTTATCGCCCGACTATCAGACGGAATCAAAAACAGTGGCACTTATACTACAACCTGGCACCCACAAAACAACGGTATATACTTCGTAAAACTCTTTACAGGAGGAGAAGTACTTACCAATAAAGTTGTCATCCTGAAATAAGTGAAGTTTTTCTATTTTAAAAGCCAGATGCAAATGTATCTGGCTTTTTTTATTTTTTTCTTGATTTTTCTCTCTCCTGATATATAATCGAGGATGTATGAAGAAAAGAAAATTACTTATAGGTTTGACAGGAAATATTGCATCTGGAAAATCGACCGTTGGGAAAATTCTCAAAGAAAAAGGGATTGCTGTTATTGAAGCCGACAGGATTGGATGGAAAATCCTTGAAAGAAAGGAAATAAAAAAAGAAATTCAGGATGCATTTGAAGAAACTAATAAAGAAGGAAAAATAGATAGAAAAAAATTAGGGAATATTGTCTTCTCTGATAGAAGAAAACTTGAAAAACTAAATGCTATCGTTCATCCACTACTTCTCCAGAAACTAAAAGAAGAGATAGAAAAAAGAAAAGATAACATTATAGTGGTAAATGCAGCACTAATTTTTGAGTGGGGAATTGAAAAATGGTTCGATAAAATCATCCTTGTAACTGCAGAGAAAGAAAACCGAATTGATAGACTACTCAAAAACAATCTGTCGAGGAAAGGGGCAATTCAAAGAATCAACTCTCAGATGGATGAGAGAGAAAAAGTCAAAAAAAGCGACATCATTATAAAAAATAATGGAACCCTGAAAGGACTCAAGAAAAAAACCCTTAATGTCATACAAGAAATCGCACAGTATATAAACTCTGCACCTAAGTCATAACCATATCTAATTTCCAAATCCTCCACAGTTTACAATTTTTTATCCTTTGTGGATTTGGCTGGGCAATACACAAATATCGTTTTATCCGTGCTAATCCGTGGCTAATATGTTTGGCAGAGTGGTTGGGAAAGAACTAATTGATGTTTTCTCTGCACCCTCTGTGTATAAAAAAAACTGGCAGGTCGACCAAAAGGATTTTTTGGGTGTGGTGGGATAAAAAAGGGGGGATTAGGCCAACCTGCCGGGGTTCTTAATTTCAATTTCAAACAACAAATGTTTGCTTAACTAACTTACTATAATGAATAAAATCCTTTTTGTCAAGTAAAAAATTCCATTTTATTAAAATATTTTTTTTATGCTGTGTGTCATTATGTTTAACACTAAGCTAGTGCCGTTTCAAATTAAAAATATCTGATGATAAAACTTACATTGAATATGGAG
>SOKM01000175.1 GCA_004375785.1 Candidatus Cloacimonadota bacterium
GGAAGTTCAAACTGAAATTCTGTTTTAGCTGATTCGGTTTGCAATTTCATGCTCAACAGTTTTCGACCTGTAATGTCCCAGAGGGTCAAAAGAATTTCGTTTCCTAACATACTCCCAGGTGAATCACAGGTAACGAGAAATTGAGAACCGCAGGTTGCAAGTGAAGGGTGTTTTGCTGAAAACTTTACACTTCCTTTCTCTTTTGCTTCCATAATGCCCGGGGTCCAATCATATCTGTATACACCTGAGCGAGTGGCGGCGTAAAGAAAGTTGGTGTCGGACCTGCTCATTGCAAGGTCGTTGACATTATAATCACCAAGGTTCTCATTTATCTCTACCCAGTTACTTCCTCCATTTGCAGTCATTATAACCCCATATCCTGAATCAGCTGCAAAGACAACCTGACTATTTAACGGATTTGCCAAAACAGAGGTGATGTATATCCAATACCATGAAACAATCCAGTTTACTCCGTAATCTGTTGATTTATAGACGCCATCTGACCAGCTCCCATCTTCGAGTGCTGCATAAGCAGGTTGACCAACTTCACTTCCGCTCATTGAAACACAGGGCAGGTTTTCAGAGTTTGATTTAGTCCAGAAACCTGTGAAATGAAAAATACCTGTGGAGGTTCCAGCAAGCGGCAAACAGGTTGAATCAAGAGGATCGACATAGAATAGGGACAGGACATTTCTATCTGTTAGACTGTCAGAATATGGAAACCAAGTTTGACCCTCATCTGTGCTTCTCCATACACCTCCTGATGAATCAAGCCCTGCAAGCATATGTCCTGGTGGCCGATTTGGAATGGCAAGAGATGTTGCCATGTATAAATATTTGAGTATGTCGAAACTCTCTCCAGCATTTACAGAACGCCAGATGCCGTCCGAGTAAGACCCATTTCCCCAGATAGCAAAAACAGTGTCGGGATAGAGCGGATGGAAAAGAATCTCTCTTGCAGGTATTCCTGCAACTATTTGCCAGGTTGAACCACCGTTGGTCGTGCGATAGATATTGGTATTGTCTGAAGCAAGAATGGTATCAGGATGAAGAGGGTGAACATCAATTGACTGGACATTTATTCCATCCAGTCCTACAAGTGTCCAGCTTCCTGCTGAAAGTGTAAAAGGAAAAAAGAAGAGGATAAGAATAAGAAAAGAACTATTACATTTGCGGTGCATAAAACCTCCTTTGTTAAAATTTTTCTCTGTCAAGTCTTTTTTTCGACTCTTTCCCACATTTGATGCAAATTTATTTGTTCTTTGAATTATAACCTGATAATATTTTTGCAAGATAAATTGAACACGGCTATGTTTTTATGACATCCTAAAATGTCTTATTGTGTTCAGACTATGTATTAACGAATGTCTTGGGGTAAATAAAAACAGTTCAAAAGGATTTAAGAGTTCCATACCAAGATTAGATCATCCTAAATCTTCAGGTTTCTCACTACTTTAAAGAACAAATTTAAACATTTGTTTGCATCAAATGTGGGAAAGAGTCTTTTTTTCTACATTGTCTCTTAGAGATGATAAATCATTTTTGATGCGTTTGAGTGATGCGGAAAGAAATAAGACATAGATAATCGTACCGAGCCAGATTATTGAATATGCAATTGTAAGATAGAGCATTATTCCTCCTTTTCAAAGAAAAAATTTGTAAACTTAGAGAAAACATAACAACAGACGAGGCTTCCAGCCTCGTTGTGAGGCAAGATGCCTCACCTGTTAGATAAAGCCTGCGGCTTCCAACTTCTTTTTCGCTTTTCTATTCTCTTAATTTCTCCTTCAGGGATGTAATTTCATCTTTTGTTTTCGCTATTTCATACTTTGTTATGAGTAGATAGAAATAGAGAAGGGTGAAGGTGAAGACAGAGAGAAGAAGTGTAAAAAGCATAATGGGTGTAAGACCTGTTCGTTCAACAATAACCAGATCGCAGTGGACGGTTCTCCACCACCTGACAGACATAAAAACAATGGGAATGTCCACAAAACCGATGACACCAAGGACTGCAGAGAAAACAGCACCCCTTTCGCTCCCCTCTGTTTCATATCTTACTATTAGATAGGCAACATACATAAACCAGAGGACAAGGGTTGAGGTTAGTCTTGCATCCCATGTCCACCATATACCCCAGGCAGGTTTTGCCCATAGAGAACCTGTAATAAGGCAGAGGGTTGTGAAAAGTACACCTATACCTGCTGATGAATATGCGATTCTGTCCCATCTTCTTGATTTCTTTGCAAGGTATCCAATGCTGCCGATGAATACTACAAAAAAAGCGAGGAAACCTACCCAGGCAGTTGCAACATGAAAGTAGAAAATTTTCTGAACCACCCCCATAGTCTCTTCAATGGGTGCCACGAGAAAGACCATAGTAATTGAGACCAACATACTTAAAAGAAGTAAGATACCCAACAAGATTTTCATATATCCTCCAACATATTTGAAAAACTAAGATTCTATGCGTTCTTTGTGTCTTCGTGGCTAAATTTACATTATTTTATAGTTCCTCCAGAACAAATTCATAGATTAAAAAGGATACAACTATGAAAAGCACGTCAAATACTGCAAGCATAGCAAGCCAGTTCCCCGCCTCCTCAAGCAAAGACCCTCCAAGTAAAATAATTCCTGTGCACCTTACAGAACCAATAAGTACAGGTGTAATGATAGGAAAGAGGATAAGAGGAAGTAGAATGTCCCTCTTTTTTGTGCTTGTTGAAATAGCACTTAATATGGTACCAACAGATGAAAGCCCTGCTGTGCCAAGCAAAAGAACAATTGTGAGAGGTGGAATTATTTTCAGGATAGGGTAATCAAAAAATACCAAGAAAACAGGAACAGTGAAAAGTTCAATGATAAAAATGAAAATAAGATTGCTAAACATTTTTCCAATATATAATATCCCCCTATCAACAGGTGTTAACATCACTGCTTTAATAGAGGAATTTTCTTTCTCTACGGAAAAAGAGTAGTTAAGTCCAAGAATACTTGCAAAGAAAAATGTGAGCCAGAGGATACCTCCACCCAGCTCCTTCTCTTTAGAAAGGGTTGTTCCAAGGGCAAAACTGAATATAACAACAACGAGAACTGAAAAGAGCAACATCGAGATTAATGTTCCACCCGTTCTCAGCTCGTCTAAAATATCTTTTTTTATTAAGGTATAAAGGTCATTAAAGGGTTTCATTTTGAATTAATCGTTTATAGGTTTCACTCAATTCATCAGCTGTAATGTTTTTCTTTTCAGATTCAAAGAGAATCCTACCACGCGAGAGTATCCCCAACCTTGTTGCTATATTATATCCCCTCAGAAGGTTATGCGTTGTTATGAAGATAAGCTTTCCTGATTTTCTGAAATTCAAGAGTTCTCTTTCTAATATTTGAGCACTCAATTCGTCAAGTCCTGTATACGGCTCATCAAACAATATGATTTCGGGATTATGGATGAGCGCTCTTATGATTGACAATCGCTGTTTCATCCCTCGTGAGAAATTCTTTACAGGTTCATTCATCCTTGTCTCAATCTCAAAAAGGTGTGAGAATTCATCAATCCTCCTTTTAATGTCTCGTAAACCGTAAAGGGCAGCATAGAATCTTAAATTCTCAAGAGCAGAAAGGTTCTCATAGAGGAACGATGAGTGTGTTAAAAGACCAATTTTGCTTCTATAACTGGAATTTAGTTTACGAATGTCATTGTTTTCAAATTTTATACAACCACCAGTCGGTTTCAGGAGTGAAGACAATATCAGGGAAAATGTGGACTTCCCCGAACCATTGGGTCCAAAAAGGACAAATATCTCTCCTCTTTCAAGTTGAAGGTTTACATCAGAAAGAATCCTTCGAATACCGAATTTTTTTTTAATCTTCTCTGCTTTCAGTATTGACATTCTAATCCTTTTCGAGCTCAAGCATTACTCTCTTCAGTTTCTCCTTGTTTTCCATCCGAAGTTCCCTGTAAACTTTCTCATCTATCTCACCCTTTTCAAATTCCTCATCCAGTCTTGCAATGAGCGAAATAAGAGCCCTTTTCTTTTCTATAAGGTTTTCAGTGGTTGTTGTAACCTTTTCTTCAGGCTTTCCTTTTCCGATTATAAAGATTGTTAATATAATAAGGATAATAAAAACCATCACTGAAACAACTATTGTTTTTTTCCTTCTTCCCTGTTTGTCCAGTCCATTGAAGGTAATTTCAATTTTTTCACCACTTTTTAGTTTTGTTCCAGAAAGTGCATGGTATTTTCTCTCACCCATATCAAGCAGTCCTTCATCAATGAGCTGTCCACTCGTAACCTGTAATTCTAAATTTTTGAGGAGCAAGTAAAAAAACTCTGTGTCATAAATTACATCATGAGGAAAATGATAGGTGTTGCCTTTTAGAGCAACTCTGTATCTGAAGGATATCGGAAATCTCCCCTCTTTTATCGTCCGTCTGTCAATAATTCTTTCTTTCTCTTTAACAAGAGAATCTTCATCTAAACCGTTAAGGATTTCAAGGTTGCGATATCCAGCAGGAATAGAAAAACTGATGGGTTCATCAACCCCTTCCATTGTGTCGATATTCAAGAGCAGTGCGTCCGTCATAATAAGTTCTCTGTCACTCATCTCAACAATAATGTGGTGGCTTTCTATGGTTATGCCGGGCTTAGCAAGGATAAAGGATGAAGGAGCAAGGATAAAGAAAAAACTCAAAATAAAAACAGAAAAGAGAGGTTGCTTCATGCTTTTCTCTCTTTTTTAACGAGTTCCTCTATCTCTTCATCTATCTTTGATGTCTTTTTTCTCTTACTATATGGTATCATTACGATTAGTGAGCCAAGGAGGAAGAGAAAACCGCCGAGCCATAACCAGAAGATAAGAGGGGTGATATAAATGTTTAAGCTGGTAGAGTCCTTTCCTGTTAATCCAGCAAAGATTATATATAGGTCTTCCCTCCAGGTAGAAAGGACTGCAACCTCTGTAAATGGTTCTTCGCTGTTAGGGTAGAGCAACTTTGCTGGTTTGAGTTCTGCAACACTTCTTTCATTACTCTTTATGTCAAGTATACAGGACAATTTATACCTGCCCGGCTTTTCATCCTCCTCAATATCTTTATAAAAAATGCTGTATCTACCGATTTTGATGTTTTCTCCCTTCTTAAGAACTGTCTGTTTTTCTATTTTGAAAATGGAAGACCCGGTAATGCCTATGCACATAAGGGCTATTCCAAAATGGACAATATATCCTCCGTATTTCCTTCTGCTTCTCAAAATGGATTTAATTTTGGTTAATTCTATAAGGATAGATACTATGATGAAACAGGCTACTGTAAACGCTACGATTGCGCCTGTATTTCTTAGCCCACTTGCAATAAGGATAACAAAAAGAATTAGTGAGACAATGAGTGAAGGAGCCAATTTTGTGGCCAAAACCTTAAAAGAGCTCTTTTTCCAGGAGAAAATAGAACATAAACCTGTAAGAAGCAGCAAAACAAGTGCAAGAGGTGCTAATGCTTGATTATAAAAAGAGGAACCTAGGGAAATTTTTGTTTTACCAAAGAAACCTGATATAAGAGGGAAGAGTGTTCCTAAAAGAATAATAAAGGCAATAGCAACAAATATGAGGTTATTAAACAGGAAGAAGCCCTCTTTCGAGAAAAGGGATTGTAATTTAGCGCCATTTCTTGAAACAGGCAGGCGAAGAAAAAGCAAGAAAAGATATAAGATAGTGGAGATTATAATAAACAAGAGTAAATAAATACCAATATTTGACTCAGCAAACGCATGGACTGATGAAAGTATACCGCTTCTTGTTATAAATGTCCCGAATATACAGAGTTCGAAAACAAAGAGGATAAGTAACAAATTCCAGAACTTAAACATTCCTTTTCTCTCCTCGAGCATTATTGAATGGAGAAATGCTGTTGCAATGAGCCAGGGAATGAGTGAAGCATTTTCAACGGGGTCCCACGACCAGTAACCACCCCATCCGAGCACAACATAAGCCCATTTTGCTCCAAGAAAAATACCGAGCCCGAGAAAAAACCAGGAGAATATTGCCCATAACCTGCATTCCTTTATCCATTTTGTTGTTCTTTCTTTTTTAAGAAGTGAGGCTACAGCATATGCAAATGGGATAGTAAAACCTGCATACCCGATAAATATCATTGGCGGGTGAGAAATCATATATATATTCTGAAGAAGTGGATTCATCCCGGCGCCATCAACGGGTATAGAAATAAGTCTTCTGAAAGGGTTGCTTAACAGAAGAACGAGTAAAATAAGGAAGATTTCTACAACAAGTAGAACCAAGGATGCATATGTTGTGAGCTCATCGTTTTTTTTCTTTAATATTATAATAAAAGAGAATATTGAGAGTGCCCAAAGCCAGAGAAGGAGGGAGCCATCCTGTCCTGCCCAGAATGCTGAAATGGTATAGTAAATTGGTAGGTCACTACTTGTATAACTCGCTACATATACATTTGAAAAATCTTTTTTGATAAGAAGTATAAAGAGTATTGCGGAACATGCAGTAATAAGGAAAAAAATTGCTCCAATGCCTCGAAACCCACTTGTTGTAAAATCAACTCTATTCTTTTTCAGCCCAATAATGTAGCAGATGATTGAGTATACCCCGATGAGCCCAGAAAGCATTAAAAGGATATTCCCGACTTCAGAAAGCAATACTCTCCCTTATTTCTATTTTAATGATTCTTTTTCCTTATTGCGTAAATAATCAGTAAACTCCGTTACATTCTCCTGAAAGGCCGTCATTGCGAGTATTTTTTCATAATTTCTACCGAAGCAATCTCGGTTTTCGGCACTATGAGATTG
>SOKM01000208.1 GCA_004375785.1 Candidatus Cloacimonadota bacterium
TTGATATAGATGGAGATAATGACCCGGATTTCTTTATTGGAGAAGTTGATGGAAACATAAACTATTATAGAAACGACGGGACACCTGGAAATCCGGTCTGGACATTTATTACAGAGTTTTACAACGGGATAGATATAGGTGATAGATGTGCTCCTACCTTTACAGATATTGATGATGATGATGACTTTGACCTTTTTATAGGTGAACAGGATGGTAATATCAATTTTTACAGGAACGATGGAACACCAACATCACCGAGCTGGACATTCGTTACAGAAAACTATAACAGCATCAGTGTTGGCACAAGGAGTATCCCGAGATTTTTTGACCTTGATAAGGACGGAGACCTCGACCTCTTTATAGGAAATGCGGCGGGAGTCATTCATTATTATAGAAATGATGGAACCGCTTCTTCGCCAGTGTGGACCTTTATTACTTCAGAATTTGCCGATGTTAATGTGGGAGAAAATGCTTCGCCCTACTTTATCGATATTGAAAATGATTCATTTGCAGATTTGTTTGTAGGAGAAAGATGGGGCGGATTGAACTACTATCATCAGGTGCCCATAACGGATTCAATACCTCCATTAAACCCTTATATATATGGAAAGAAATTTCTTAATAAAGATGTTTTTCTATGGTGGAGTCCTGTTACAGAGGATACGCTTGGAGAACCAGAAACAATCAATTATTATGTTGTTTACAGGGATATAACGCCCGATTTTGTTCCAGAACCGACTGATTCGATTGGAGCAGTCCCTTCACCGGATACCACCTTTTTTGACACTGATGCAGTTTCGGATAATGATGATTACTATTATTTGGTAATGGCAGTTGATGGTTTTGATAATAAGTCAAAAAAGTCAAATATGGGGTTTAAATTTAAGAAGATGCTTGAAGAGAATCCATCAGCCACAGATAAGAACTGGGTCTCATTACCTTATAATTCTGTGTATGGTTATTTTAGCGATATTACTTATGAGTTTAGCCCTAATGGTGTGCCTCTTTATAAAATTACAACGAGAAACCCGAACCAACTATATACAAGCAGGGTCTGGATAGGGTTTCCGATTGGATGGACCGGAGATAATACTGTTGAAAAAGGGGAAATGTATGAATTTTCTGTTAACTCGGACACTTCTATAAAACTCGTTGGCTCCCATGACCCATATTACGCTGTTCCATTAAATGAGAATCCTGATGCTACGGATAAGAATTGGGTATCCATACCTTATAATGCTGTTTATCAGGATGCAGAAGATATAACAACTGAGTTCAGCCCGAGTGGAACTCCTATATACAAAATCACAAAGAGAAACCCGAACCAGTTATATTCAAGCAGGGTATGGATAGGACCCCCTATCAACTGGAGTGGAAATTTTACGATAACGAGAGGAGAAGGGTTTGAGATTTCAGTTAATGTAGATACAGTATGGACACCTTCACTCTTCACAAATTCATTAGGTTTGTTTGATGCTTGCATAAACAAACAAATAGAAACCCTGCAAGAAAAGTCTTTATATTCAATGCGTAAACCCGAATGGTCTTTTGCCACAATGAAACTGCAAAGAAAAAATTCAGGCTCTGAAAGTCGAGGTGAATCACATACTCTTTTTGGAGAAATTATTACAGAAGGGAAATTGGCTCTCTCATTCCTTACGATGTTACCATCAATTGAATCAGGGATTGCATTGGATGAGTCATCCTTTGGATGTAATCTTGAAACGTGCAAAAACAAAGCCTTCTGGGTTGTAGACATTGGCAACCTTCCCTTTAACTGGAAAACAGAAGACGAAGTTATTACGATTATCGATGGTGAGAAAGACAGCGGAAAGAGAAGCCACAGAGGATACTATGGTTCGGTATCTTTAAGACTTGATGAAACAGTTGACCCGCAGGGGATACCTCAAGTGAAACTCAGGATGATACCTGTTCCAGAAATAGAGGAGGTAGTGGGGAGTATTATTATCACCTGG
Organism: Candidatus Cloacimonadota bacterium; assembly: GCA_004375785.1. GTDB lineage: Bacteria > Hydrothermota > E44-bin80 > E44-bin80 > E44-bin80 > E44-bin80. Next base: position 1,977 of record SOKM01000208.1, read on the forward strand.
AAGAAGGTAGAGGATGAAAATGTAATAGGTTACAGCCTTTACAGGAGTGGGGATGGAATAGGTTCCTGGGAGAGGTTAAATGATGAAATTATCAGCGTGAATGAATATACCGATAAGACTAAACAAAGAAGTGACAATAATTCCTATTATGCAATAAGGCTTGTCTATCATGGTGGTTATGAGAGCAAGTGTCTTTCTGCTAATGCAGGTTCTGGCTCTGGTAAATTTCTTGATGTTGTAGATGAAACACCAGGAAGGTTCAAACTTTACGAACCTTACCCGAATCCGTTCAGGGGTAAGACAGAAATCAAGTGGACATTGGGCACTGGGCACTCGGCATTAGGAGAAAACCCCATAACTAATGACCAATGCCCAATGACTATTTCTATCTATGACCTTAGTGGGAGATTGGTTAGGTCTTTTTCACTTACCACTAACCACTCGGCACTAACCACTGCCGTAACCTGGGATGGAAGGAACGACAGGGGCAGAAGGGTTTCTGGTGGCATCTATTTTGTAAGGTTTGAGGCAGGAGATTACCGGAGTTGGAAAAAGGTAATTCTCGTCCATTAGAAAAAGCAATTAATTAATTCAATAAAAAGCGGGACTTTTTACAGCCCCGCTTTTTTTTATCAATATAGAATAAATCTTTGTGTCTTTGTGGCTTAGTGGCAAAATTTGTTCTTGACATTTTTATTTTTTCTTGTATGATAAAAGAAATGAAAGAGAGTTTTCACTTGTTTTGGATAAAACCATTAAACTAATGGAGAAAGAAGGTTGCACGAAGTGAAAAAAACCACATATGTAGGAGGATATATTTTTGTTTTCTTTTTGTCTGTCCTTCTTGTCCTACCAGTCTTTGGCGGAACTACAGGTAAGATAAAGGGTGTGGTCGTTGATAAAAAGACAGGTGAACCTCTCCCAGTTGCACACGTTATAATTGAAGGCACGACAATTGGTGCAGCAACCAACCTGGATGGTGAGTATTATATCTTTAATACTCCGCCTGGAACCTATACTGTAAAAGCCAGTATGCTTGGATATATTCTTGTTAAAAAAGTCAACGTTAAGGTGCTGATTGATATGACAACAACCATCAATTTTGAGATGGAAAGAGATCTTCTTCCTCCACTTCGTCCACGAGTATTTGCAGTGGATACGGTAGAAGAAATTGAGCCTGAAGAGATAGAATCGACAGAGTTAAAATGGACAGTTATTACTCCACATATGGAGGAGTCTATCGTTCCTGGAAAGAATCTTATTTACTGTTCGACTTTCCAGTTAGCCTGGAATATGCTGCAGGATGAGATAATAAAGGACAAGGTTCTTCTTGAAGGAGACCCAGACATGGCAAGATTGTTAAACAAGCAGTTATCAACTAAAAACGATATTTCCAAGGACTGTTATGTGGCTATGGCAGGAGAAATCACTGAGGAATTTCTCGAACAACTAAACAAAACCCTAAGAGAAAAATTTGGTGACCAGGCTCCCACTGAAGTTGTGTCAGAAATAAATCCAGAAATGCCCCAGATACTTTCTTATGCCTATTTATATAAGAATCTAAAATTTGAACATCAGTTCGAGCATCTAAAAGAACCCATTTGTTTCAAATCAGAGGATGCAGTTACGAAGATAAGAGCATTCGGAATAGACGAGTACTCTGCATATAACAGAGAACATAAAGCTTTGAGTAAACAGATTTCTATTATTGATTATATAGATGATGATAATTTTATTATAGAGTTAATGAGTGAATCAGAAAATGATGAGATTATTCTTGCTAAAATAAAGCCTGAACCGACCCTGCTTCAAACCATTCAGACAGTTAGCAAAAAGGTATTAGAGAAAAACAACATTTCTTCAATTAAACAGGATGAAACATTGCGGATTCCGAGATTGGATTTTAATATACGGCACTCATTCGATGAATTAATTGGAAAAGAAGTCAAGAATAAAGGGTGGGATGGTTGGTATATCGAAAAGGCTGTTCAGTGGACTCGTTTTAAGCTGAACGAAAAAGGTGCTCTCCTTAAATCTGAAGCAAAAATAGTTGTTGCTGCTGCGAACGGCGGGGAACCAAGAGAATTTGTGTTTGACAAACCATTTTTAATATATCTAAAACAGAAAAATGGCAAATATCCTTATTTTGCGATGTGGGTTGATAACCCTGGACTGCTGCTGAAATGACATTTTATGATAGTGCTCTTTCTGAAATGTGTGAGGCTGGAAGCCTCACCTGTTTGAATTGAATTAATTTGTTTGATTGGTTAACAGCAACAGGCGAGGCTTCCAGCCTCGCATCTGGAGAGAATTAAGTCGGTGAGGGTGAAAATACTAAAATCGTTATGAGGCGGAGTATATTTAGATTTTCAGAAATGAACAGGATTGAGAAGGCAATCTTTGTTGTATGCTGCGCTTCAATGCTTTTTGTTTTTCTTTTTGATTTAACAGGTTTTCTTCCCAAAAATATTTCGAGAATCTTTTTTTCTGTTTTCCTCGGGATATTTGTTGTCAATTGGATAGTGGTACTTATCCGCCACAGGAAATGAGGGGTCAGGTCTTCACATTTCACATTAAAATCAAGTATAGTATAGTAGTTTCAACTTTGATTCAACTTGATTAAACTACTGAAAAGAGCTTGAGGGTTAATTTTCTTTCTTAATGTCAAATGTGAAGACCTGACCCCTTTAGACGTTTGAGGTGAATCATCAGGAGGGAGATGTCGGATGGCCGGACGCCTGAAATCCTCGATGCCTGCCCGAGCGTTAACGGTTTTATCTCATTTAGTTTCTCAGTTGCCTCTTTTGAAAGTCCTCTTAGCTTTGTATAATCTATTTCTAAAGGAAGCGATGTATTCTCGAGTTCCTTCATTCGTCTCACTTCCTGCTCCTGTTTCTGTATATACCCGTCATACTTTGCATATATTTCTACTCGCTTCGCAACTTCAGTTTCAATGTTTCCTGTAATTTTTTCAATGTTATCAATGGCTATCTCAGGTCTTTTCAATATCTGAAAGAGAGGTCTTGCCTCACTTATTTCACTCGAGTTTTTCTTTTTAAGGATTTCATTTATATCCTCTGGTGCAACGATGGTTTTCTTTAGTGTTTCTATTCTATTTTTTACCTCATTATCTCTCTTTTCAATTCTTTCCAACTGTTTCTTTTCAACAAGACCAAATCTGTAACCATACTTGAGAAGACGGGTATCTGCATTGTCCTGTCGTAAGAGTAACCTGAACTCAGCAAGGGAGGTGAACATCCTGTATGGCTCTGTTATTTCTTTAGTAATTAAGTCATCAATTAATACTCCGATATAAGCCTCATTCCGTAAAAGTACAAATGGTTGCTCACCCCTTATTTTCAATACTGCATTGATTCCAGTCATAATACCCTGTGCAGCAGCCTCTTCGTATCCTGAGGTTCCATTTATCTGACCCGCAAGGTAAAGTCCATCGATATTCTTTGTTTCAAGTGTTGGAAAGAGCTGTGATGGATATACAAAATCGTACTCGATTCCGTAACCAGGTCTGACAATCTTTACGTTCTCAAGTCCTTTTATTGTTCTTAACAATTCTTGCTGTACATCTTCAGGAAGAGATGTGGAGAGTCCATTTAAATAAAAGATATCCGTTTTTCTACCATCTGGTTCAAGAAAAACAGGGTGTGATTTTCTCTCTCTAAAACGGACGACCTTATCCTCGATGGATGGGCAATACTTCGGTCCTTTCCCTTTAATGATACCCCTGAAAAGGGGAGACCTGTCGAGGTTTTTTAGAATTATCTTATGTGTCTTTTCGTTTGTTGAAGTAAGATAGCAGGGTGATTGTTCCGGATTAAAATTTTCTGTTTTTATAGAGAAGTGTTCTGGATGTTCGTCACCAAATTGAGCTTTTAATTCAGAAAAATCGATTGACTTTCCTGAAACCCGTGCAGAAGTTCCTGTTTTTAACCTTCCCAGCACGAACCCTAATTTTGATAAAATCTTAGATAAACCTGTAGCAGGAGGTTCGTCTATTCTTCCTGCTGGGAAGTGGTCAAGACCAATATGAATAAGTCCGTTGAGGAAGGTACCTGTTGCAAGGATTACAGCCTTTGCCCTGTATTCCATTCCTTCAGCAGTTGCAATTCCAAAAACCTTCTTTTTTTCAACAAGGACTTTTTCAACAATTTCTTCTTTTACTATAAAATTACTCTCCTTCTCAATTGTTTTTCTTATTTCCTCCCTGTAAGCAATTCTGTCCACCTGAGCACGTAATGACCATACTGCAGCTCCTTTTGAAGTGTTTAGCATCCTGAACTGTGTTCCCGTTTTGTCAGTATTAAAACCTATTTCTCCCCCCAGTGCGTCAACCTCGAAGACAAGATGGCTTTTTGCAAGTCCACCAACAGAGGGGTTACAGGACATATGCCCAATCTTATCGAGTTTTATCGTTATGAGAAGGGTGTGAACCCCCATTCTTGCGGCGGCGAGTACAGCTTCACAGCCAGCATGACCTGCACCCACTACTATGCAGTCGAAAAACTCAGTTGATATACTCATTACAAGGATAAAGGATAAAGGAAAAAACGTAGCAGTTGTAATAGAACGCTTCGCTGTAAAACAAACTCTTCGTTGCAATATAATATTTCATTGTAAGATAATGTTTTGAGGTAGGACTGAAATAAGAGATTGCTTCGCATAAGCCGAGTAAGATGATAAACTCGCCATGAACCGTATGGTACATGGCTCGCAATGACAGACTTGTGCAGACTAAAGAGACTGTGCCAAAATACCGTTTTTAGGTAGGCGCAGGCTTTAGCCTGCGAGCTTAACT
>SOKM01000114.1 GCA_004375785.1 Candidatus Cloacimonadota bacterium
CCCTGAAGCGCCTCTTCTGCCAGCTTATACTCAGTTACATCTCGAGAAATCAAAAGGATATTGTAACCTTTTCCTTCAGGATTCTCAACGAGATTCGCAGTTGATTCTATATAATGCCACTTCCCGGACTTGTCGGGAAACCTGAAATTGATATGTTCAAATATTCCTTCTTGTTTTAATTTTAATAACTTACTTATTTTAGCCTTAGTATATTTCATCAGCAAAGGAACCAGGCGCTTTTTGTCTTCAGGGTGCATCATGTTTAACCCTGACTTACCAATAAGTTCTTCTGGTTTATAACCAAGCTGCTTATACGATGGGCTGACATAAGTAAGAACGCCTTTGAATGTTAACAGTGCTATGTAATCTGATGTATTATCAGCTATAAGTTTGTATATCTTTCCGCTTTCTTGTAGATCTTCATCCTTTCGTTTGCTATCGGTCTCCAATTTTGCAATTTGCTGCCGAAGTTCTTTCAATTCATTTATAAGTTGCTCTTTTGTCTTATTTTTATCTTTCATCTTATTGATTCAAGTTTAAAAAATGTATTATAATTGTTATTTTACTATCTGATTTTCATAAACCCTATATTACATAAATTATGCAATTTTGTCAAGAATGTTTTTTATTTGGGGCGGCGCGTACTGCACTCCCCGGGCAGATTAATCTCATCCTACAATTTGCACAGTTTTTTTTCCTGCCGATTGCGCCACTATAAAAAGATACCAGAAGTAGAAGAAACATCACTATTATTTTATATATCGAAAATTTTTGAATAAGAGAAATAATAATCAAGATAAGAGGAATTAAACTTAAGAGTCCGTAGGTAAACGGAGCAAGTTTTATACCGATATTTGTGTTAAACCTTTCAATGTTTCCTTTTTTGAAGAATCGAGCAGAAAGTTTGCCCCAACCCATTGCACACCATTTGTCATAATAGTAACAATTTGTGCAAACCAATTTCCGTAACACAATGTATACCATTACAATGGCAAGGGAAAGATAAATCCAGGCAACTAAGGGATATAAGAACCAGCAGGCGATTATTCCCAGAGCAATCCAGAGGAACATCATAAAATTGCCTAAAATTATGCCTGCCTTCGGAAATTCTTCAAACCCCTGTTCATAGATTTTTATTTCCTTTATCATACGAATTTCCCCTTCTTTATTGACTCTCAAAGTATTCAAATGCGTCTATTATATCGAGATAGACGCCGTCGAATCCTGCATCAAGAATCTTCTTAAGATACGAATCATCGTTCCCAAAGATAATATCCTGCCAGTCATTCTTCCAGTACCTGACCTTATAGTTACCTTGCCAGTTCGGATTTTCCTCTGCAAGCCAGGATGGCGGATTTGTCTCCCACTCTGTTTGCCAGTAATACCTGTAATCTTCCGCCTCGCCAATGCTCATATAGGCAATAACCTGTCGAGAACCACCATTCGATTTGAGCCTCAAAGAGAAGACTTCACCAGATGTTAATGATAAATCTCCAAAGAATAAGTCAATGATGAATATATCATAATCGGTTCCTTTGATGGCATTCAGGAAACTATCTTTATCGGCAAATGAACTCGGGTCAAGCAAATAGAGGAAATTCTTTGCTTCTGTTAACGAAGTGATGTTGGAAGTGTTCAAATTATATGGGTTTGCGGGGTATGTTGGGATGTTGTCCAGGTTCCTGTGGTCGGCTGCAAATGATATATACCCTTTTAAGGTATTCTGTTCGTAGGAGCTATCCACATAAACCTGAGTTGAACAATAATCAGTAACCAAGACTTCAACATCATTATTTTCGGCAATATCAAGGAAAGCAACCATATAGCTACGTTCGGCTACAGGAGTGGGTACATCATCGCTTTCATAGCCATAAAAAAGGTCCTCTCTACCGACGCCGTCAATTGCATTTATGTATGCTACCACTGGATTACCTGATTCTTCTCCATTGTCAGTCAGCAGTTCCTGCCCGTTCTGTGGAATGATGATAAAGGTAGGATTGATTACCTTCGCATATTCACTGATTCCCTGGACAAAATCCCGCATATCCTGACGATAATCCCTTTCATTTTCTGGTCCGTTATCATCTCTCTCTTTAGGACAACTCACTATCAGAAACGCTGTAATAACCAGTATAAGTGTAAATAACGGTTTCTTCATATAGTTACTCCTTGGAAAGAATGAATCGCATCACCTAAAGGACTTTTGTTGTTGCCTGCAAATTCTTTCAAAGGCTCCATCAAACCCACAGTAAGTATTTTGGGTAAAAAATACTCGATGAACGGTTTACATTCTTTAATTGAAAGTCGGTTCATTGTTCATTAGATCTTCATAATGACCAATAACTTCTTTGATGTAAAAAGAGTAGAGCTCTTGATCTTTATAATCCATCTAACATCTTTTGTAAATATTCAGTCAACTGCATTACTTTTTAAAAAAGGCTATCTATGAGATTGACTACTCACGAAGTTTACACTGAACTCATTCGCTTCACTCAGAGCTTGCCCTGAGAGAAACGAAGGGATAAACTCCGTGTAGTGGTATATTCAGCAATCTCTTGCAATTTGTTAATGGGAAGCAGTATCCTTTAGAACAAAATAAAAATATTCCTTTTCTCCCGTTACAAAAGATTTATATGTTTTTGAGCCTTTTATTCCAGAAAAATTTTTAGTAAATTTATGCAGGAATTTCGGCACTAATTTTCTAATAAGTTCTATCCTTCTTTCGTTATCTATATCCAATGCCTTTATAACATTATGGGTTATGATTTCTTCTTTTATGATATTAAATTGTGATTTTTTTAATTGTTCTTTTAAGTGGGTTATAGATTTTCTATTTCTAAAATCTGCAAATAAAAAATATCCATTAGGTTTAAGAACTCTATGGACTTCGTTAAAAAACCTATTTATATCTTCATAACAATGAGAAGATTCAACATTAATAACAACATGAAAATTTTCACCTTTAAATAATAGATTTAGTGCATTCCTCCAGGAAAAGGATAATCCTTTAATAGAATAATACTTGTTGCAAAAATTCATGGATTTTTTACAGAGGTCAACCCCTATAATCGACCTTGGTTTCAGATATCGGGCTATAAAAGAGGTTCCACCTCCCCTTCCACAACCTACTTCCAATACATCTAAGCCTTCCAATGTAATTGCAGTTGCAACATGATTATAAAGCTGAATAGGGTATCTATTGCTCTCATCATTTTTCAATAATTGTAATTCTTTTTTATTATCAGCATAACCATAGTTAAGAAATGTTGCTTCCGAATTTTTATCTATTCTACTTATATACGAATACCAAATTCTTGAAAGATGTTTCATCAATTTTCTTAGAAATATTTCTTTGGCTAACATCATTTTTTAAGGAAAAATAAATTTACTTTCCAGGTCTTATGCTTTTTGCTATATGAGTCAAAATATCCTTATTTTTTCGATACCAATCTTCATCTGCTTTAATATAAAAAGAGATTCTCTTATCCTCTTCGTGTCGAATAAAATATAGAATGTCCTTGCAAATAATGCGTTTTCCTTTTGTGCCATCTCTAAATTCAAAGTCTTGTATTTGTCCCCTATCTTTTGTTAATGATTCATAATAGTCTTCATCGGGTAAAACTTTATTACTTCCATATATCCTTATATCAACTTTTTCATTGTCGGTTATAATAAAATATCCGTCACCGGTTGCAGATTTATCTATTGCTTTCCAGGTTTTGGGCAGGTCAAACCAGAAATTAAACCTTGCATTGGCTACTGTTTTATACTCTGAATTTTCTATAGGAAAATATTCTGCCTCTGCATCTGTGGTATTTACCTTTTTTGATATATCATTATCTGATGTTTGATTTGAATCATTGCATGACAACAGGATAAAAATTAACAATATTATCATACTATTTCTCATATTAAATTCTTCCTTTTTAAATCTATGGTGTTTAACATTACCACATATCCGAATAGTATAAAGAAATAGATAAAAAGTCAAGAAAAAATTCAGCCACAAAGGCACAAAGATTTAACTAATTTTAGATAGTCGCAGGCCCTGTCCTGAACCATACGGTACAGGGCCTGTCCTGAGCTTGTCTAATGTCTCAGGTCTTCGGATTACGGTTCATAGATTTGGAGTTTGCTCATCCAGCTGTCTCTCCACTCAATTTTTTTAATGATAATCTTCAATAGACAAAATTCGGTAGACTCTGGACCATTGGGAAAGTGTTGAAACAAATCGAAAGTAGCAAGTTTCCACACCCTCCTTTTCTCATCTAAATCTTCGATGATTTTTGCTTCGCCGATGACTGTGGCTGCCTTATCTCCTTGGGGTTGCTCCACAAAAGCAATACAAACCTTAGGATTTTGTCGTATCTGTTTTACCTTTCTGGAGGTAGTGTAAGTAGTCACCCAGATTGACATGTCGTCTTCCACAATTGGAGAAACCGGACGAACCCACGGTTGCTCACTATCACAAGTAGCAAGGTAGACATGGAGAGAATTCTTCTTCATCATGCTTACAATCTTCTGTTTTTCACCTGAGTTTATGATTTTACCTCCTCTTTTTTAGCCACTACAATCATTCTTCTCGAATCACTGGTAACAAGATTTCCATCCCAGTCACCATATATTTTGCACCATTTAAACCCTCCATCTCTTAATAAATTTCTTAACTCTGTGGGATTATAAAACCTTACAAAAAAAGGTTTATCTTTCCTTTTACTATTCCTAATGACGATTCTTCTATTATACATGCGTCCTGTTGCACTATCGAATGTGATTCTATCTATCATTAAATCGTTTTCCTTTTCTGTCACAATATACGGAAGAAAATGTTTCAGGAAAACATCCCTGTTATGAGTGTCAAAGCAGAACAGTCCTCCTGGTTTGAGTGCCTGAGCAACATTTTCAAGAACCCTGAGATTTTCCTCATCCTCAAAATATCCAAAGGAAGTGTAAAGGAGAAGAACTCTGTCAAACTCGTCTTTGAATGAGATTTCTCTCATATCTTCTTGTATATACTTAACAGTAACTTCTCTTTCCTCTGCATCCTTTTTCGCAATTTCAAGAAGACCCGCTGTAATATCAACTCCTGTAACTCTGTGTCCAAGTTCTGCGAGATAGTTTGCATGTCTTCCATGACCACAAGCTAAGTCAAGAATTCGCATAGCCTTATCAAGTTACAATTCTTTCACAAGGAACTCTATTTGCTTTTTTGTTCGCTCTTTAGTTAATGCATCTTCATAAAAATATAAGTAATCCTTGGGTTCAAAGACCGCCTCGAAATCAAATATTGACTTGTCCTGTGCCATCTCAAAAACTCCTTTCAAGAGAATTATTTATCATTAAACTTTTTCCTTCTCAATTACTGCGATGTAGACGGAACCCTCTGAATCTATAAAACGCTTAACGCTCCACCCTGTGCCTTCCAGAATTTCTTGCATTTCATCTTTGGAGACTAAAAGGTAATCATACCAGGGTTCTGCATATTTTTTGAACCTAACTCTCAGTCTTATTTGACCACCCATTCTACCTCTTTTTCGGTTAGATTTGTGGTATTCCAGATGGTAAGACTCGTCTGTCTGGTAAGGGTCTCTGCTCTCCGCCACAATAATTGCATTCTCTGTAGTGATGTGAAAGAATCTTCTAAGGAGCCATTTAGCTCTCTCTTTGTTTGCAAACAATCCGAAATTATTTCCCAGCATAAGTATTGTATCAAATTTGCCTAATTTTGAGTCGAGCTTTGTAACAGGTAAAACTTTCGTCTTTCTTAAGCCTCTCAATTTACAAACCTTGATTGCCAGTGGAGATACATCTGTTCCTAATATATCAAACCCTTCTCTTTGAAGATACAAAGAATGTCTTCCTGCACCACACCCTATATCAAGTACCCTACCGTGAACATATTTCATTGCCTTTTTTATATGAACAGACCAATCTTTATATTCTGAAAAATATTCACTAATATCAGCAGACTCAACGTAACCATCATTTCTTTCTATAATCATAGAAGTTCTTTTGCCTTTAAAATAGCTATGAAATGCTTGACCAAATGCATCCTTGTAATCTTTCACTTTTCATTCCTCCATTTACAAATCTTCATCGGAGTAGCGAGACTTGTCTCGCGCTAAGGGATGCAAAGCTATCCTTGAAACGTATGTTCACAGCAAGCTCTGCTACACCACCTATGTTAGTCTTAAATCTCATGTTTTATGTTTGATTTCCGTTTTCCTTTGTGGACAAGGATAAAATCTTTTGCTAACTTTCCGACCTCTTTTGCCAAATCTTCGGAGAGATGTACCTTTTCAAGAGTTTCTTTTTTTGCTCCCTTACTTGTTTGAATTGTTGCCTCTATGATTGCTAAATCTGCTTCTTTTACTAATTCCTTTAGAGACGGACACATTCCTGTATCACCGCTAATTGCGATTGTTTCTCCTTTATACGAAATCCTGTATCCCATAGCAGGAATCCCGTCAAGTATTCCAGAACCTTTTATACTTCCACAATGGACAACAGAATAAGCTTCAATTGACATATCTGCAATGTGAAGTATTTCCCGAGACCGAATTTCTTTTCGTGAGATTTTAAAAGGTATAGTATCCTGATAACATCTTATGAAGTTTTCAACTATGGAAAAAACCTCTGTGCATCCTTCTGGAGCTAAAATTGGCAGTTCTTCTTTTCGTCCCTTCATCCTCAAAAACCCGAGTAGTGAATGTAAGCTACCCACATGGTCAAAGTGTCCATGAGTAAAAAATATTCCTTTAATTTCATTAACATCAAGTTTATTTGATAAAATGTCTCTCAATACTCCATCTCCAGCATCAAAAAGAAGAGAACCGTTCTCATTGCCTATCCAGATTTGCTGTGCAACCCCCGCTCTCGAATATAAAATATTAACTGATAACCCTTTTCCTTTCCATTCGTTCCGGTTCATTTTAAATAATCAAATATGGAGTGCAATAACGGCGTTATTGTAAGTGCAAAATCACCGATTTTGCACTCCAAAACAATACTAACAGGCCCTTTCGTGTTTGCCCTCTATGAGTGAACGGAGAAGCTGAATCCGTCCAATGTGCAGAGCAGTATGTGCTGTTGTAATAAAAAGCCAATGAGCTACGCTTAAACCATCCGGAGATGTCTGCGGCACCGCCTGAAAGTCGTCTTCAGTCAGTGACTCGATGTATTTATGACTTTCTCCGCGAACCTCACTCACCCAAGTAAGAGCAGCCTTTACGGATTCGACCGATTGACGAACCTTCTCGGTAGAACACCAGTCCGGTCCAAAAACTTCGTACTGGGAAGGGATTATTGTTCCCTGAAGGCCCTGAAGAAATTTACCTATATGCGTTCGCTCCCTATGAGCGATATGCCCCACCTGCCAGAGGATACAGAGGCTATTCGGACTGGGAACCCAGAAAAGCTGCTCTTCTGTCAGTCCATCAATATCATCGAGCGGATGCGAGTACCAAAAACCCTCCTTTTCACCTTCCCCCCGTCCATACAGAAAATGAGTAAGTTTCTTATAATCAGGCATGTGTTCTCCTTTTCTTTTCGCTTTCCACTATTCAAACTCCTATTAGCAATTCATAATATCCCTAAATCAAAACGAACAATTGAGCATGATTGCACAATTGTACGCCTGTCCCCCTATCTATTTGAATTTTTTGTAACTCTTTAATATTTTTTTCAGTTCAGATTCAAGGTCAGTTTCTTCTCCAACCTCAATACTTGCCATAAAAATTGGCTTCTTAAGAGAAGGTCTTTCTGTTTTTATCATATAAAGAATACTCATTTTTGAGGGAACATTTGGAAAGATACCGCGAGGCAACGAGATTATTGCCTTTACCTGACAGGCGCTAAAGATATGTTCCTGGAGATATTGAAGTTGAATGTTTGCCAATATCCCATCTGGAACAATGAGGCAAATTTTCCCACCATTTTTTGCTAATCGAATTGCTCTCTGGATAAAGAGTGGTGCATTTTGCAGTTTTTTTCTTGAACCTTCTAATGGGAAAAGGGCTTTTAATTCATCCTCATGCCCCAGGTTGTAGTCTGTTCCACCTGGAGGATTGCTTATAACAAGGTCAAAACTTTGTTCAGGAATGATAGAACTCAGGTCATATTCCCAGGATTGAATTTTTTCTGAAAAGAGTCCGTTGTGATGAAAAATATTGAGTATGCCTTCCCTTTTTGCTGCCTGAAATCCTAACCTTGGGTGTCCTGATATTCCAAGTTCTGGATGGACATCGTCAAAGGTTATCTGGGAGCCTTTTTTAAGTGATGTAACATAAAATGATTCATCAAATATTTGTGCTAAGGTTTGCTTGCCCGGAAGGAGCAGCTCCATAAAAGTCTGGGCAGTAGATACTGAAAATATATCCACATCACAAGCAAAGAGTTTTTCAAATAGATATTTAGTGATATCTACACGAGAAATCATTCGACTGGCTATAGCTCCCAAAAACCCACCCGAGCCGCAAGCAAAATCAATAACTTTGTCTTTTGGTGTAGGATTACACAACTCCACCATAAATTTTATTACTGGAGCTGGAGTTAAATACCTGCCAATCTTTTTTTCTTCTTCTCCTGCCCACTTTGGGGTAGTACCAGTAAAATTGCGAGTAACAAAATCTCTGTAAGCATACGCTAAATCTGGTCCTTCTATCTGACTTAGGTCATAACGATTAAGGACTATTTCAATATGTTTGACTTCTTTTTTGGCTAATTTATATTTTTTATAAATTGAACCCCCATCTTGCTTCTGGAAACTGGCTAATAATATTTCATTTAGAATAAGAACAACGGAATCTTTTATAGCGGCTGATACAACTTTTGTTTTTGATATTCTTGCTTCGATTATTTCACTAATTTCTTCAAAATTTATACGAAATTGACTTGTCGATAGAAGATTCCTTTCCAATGGTTTTGTTCCGGTGGGCTTAATAGATTTTTCCGCAATTTGTTTAAGTTCAGCATAGGTTAGTAAACCTTCAAGAGGCTGCAAATCTGATGTGATTCCATCTTCTAAAATAGTCAACTTAAACATTGTCAATCTGGTTCCACAGGGTGTAAAGATGTATGGTATAGCCCTGATTTCACCGATGGTTTTCCTGTCTTCATGTTTTTTGGGATTAAAATTGACAGCAAAGATTTTAGCATCTGCCTTTGCTTTTTCAAAATCCGCTTCTGATAGTTTAGCTTCAATTACTAACATTGGACGGTTCTCTATAAATATTAACCAATCTGCTTTTCTATCTCCCCAATGGGTAGTAATTGGAAATTCTCTTCTGCGAATATGTGGACCTTTTGGGACTCCAAGTCTGCTCAATATTGGAGTGACAACATTCTCCCAGTATTCGGTCTCATTATGACATTTGGTTTTTATCAAGTCCTGGAATTTTTTGGCAGAAATCATTTATAATTTTTTACGTTTTCCTTCAATAATTTCTTCTGTCTTCTTGATTAAATCCTTGAGCATTGCTTCAGCCTTCTTGATATTTCTCTGATACTTGTCATCTTCTTCAGCCTCTTTGTTTGATAATCCACCTTCAATTAATTTCTTCTTAACATCCATTGCCTTATTGTGCCATCTTGACATCTTCTTGTATTCTCTTTCAATGTCTTTTTGGACTATATCAGGAAGAATAGGAATTTGAATAGATTTAATTTGAGGAAAGGTTATACCAACTATTCCAGAGACTCCACTACTTAATCTTTCAATTTGTTTTTGTCCATATTGAGTTAGCAGAAAAATAGCAACATAATACGAATTAATATTTTGAACTCTAATGATATCTACGTGATCGTTCACAGCATAATGTGCTGTTTCTTCCATAAACACAAAGCACCTTCCGATAGTGCCAATTTGATCTCTATTAAATAGAATATCTTGTTTTAGTGGTTTGTATTTAGATTGATTTCGCCGATCTTTTTTACTTATATATCTCGTCTTCAAAAATAGATCTACTCCTGTATTCCTTACATTGATTTGGTTAACATAATATACTCCTTTTGGAGCAAATTTTCTTTTTCTACCTACAAGGATACCCCCGTATGTTATAAAAGATATAAAATCCTCAAATGATTTAACTTTGTGATTTTTCTTCATTACTCTAATCATTTTCTTATATTTCGGGTCCCAGTATTCTGGGTCGAGGCGGTGGACTTTTAACACATCTTCACCAGTTGCTCTTGTTACCATTGGTGAACTGTGTCCCTCCTTGATTCTTTTACCCTGGCGGAATTTCTTAAACCCTCTTGAGATTTCAGGTAAATCGTTTTCCCCTGCGTGATTTATTCCAACATAATCAGCAGATGCCATAAATATAGGTAGATTTTTAGTGGATCCAAAGGTCTGTTCTTTATTAAACTTTTGCATGAAAATAATGCTGGTCTTGGCTGTTGTGCCAATATGTTTGAAAGTTTCTCTTGGCAGACTAACAATAGCAAAGACTCTTGCCTGGTCAAAAATCCACTCTCTTATATATTGGAGATTTATATTGGCTAAAATCCCATCAGGAATTATAATGGCAACATAGCCGCCTGGTTTGGCAAGTTGTAAGAAGCGTTCAAGAAACAAAACCTCTATTGGATAGGAAATTAACTTTTTTAATTCTTTAGGAGAAAGATGTAATTTTTCTTTGCCCTTTCCAAGAAGTTTAGCCTTTTGAATTCTCTCCACAATTAAGTCTACCTTTTTTTTACCTGATTTCATATTTCCAAGTCCTTCAAAAAGGCCAGGAGCTACAGTCTCTTGCTTCCCTGTACCGGTTATTTCGATTATGTCTCCTTTTTTCCAGGTTTCGTAGAACTCACCCAGGGCATTAGCTAACAGAATTAGTTCTCTTTTTCTTTCATTACTAATAGGTGCTGAATAAATTGACTCTTTTTCAGCCACCAGTTCTTTTTTCTTAATTTCTGACTCCTTTTTAAATAGATGTAGGGAAGAGACTTTTCTGGGTTTAGTCTTATCTTCTTTAAGTAATTGGGCAAGCTCACCCAAGCCTGTCCCTCCATAAGGAGGATTGCCTATCACTAAATCAAATTTGTCTCTTTCTATTCCGAATTCTTTACCATCTAAAAGCCCGTTGTGGACAAAAAGTTTCATCCTGTTCGATAGACCACCAAATGCATTCCATTTTTCTCGCACACCTGCATCTATGTCACATCCGTAGAGATTATCACCATCAGTAATCCCCTGTTCTAATGCATATTTTAAGAATATTCCTTCACCACAGGCAGTGTCGATAATTTTAGGTTTCTCTTTTCGCCATAGGGTTTTAATTATGTCATACATAAATTCTACAACGGTTTGAGGGGTAAAATACTGCCCCAACTCCTTTTTCTGCCCGACTTTTCTTATTGTTTCTACACCAGTAACTGAGTTTATCACCCCCGCAAGGTTTAGAGTAGAATCTACATTACCGATTGGTTTTGCTCCTTTTTCTATTAAAAATTTATTTGCAGAGACATTTGGGGGATATTCTTCATATCTTACCACAAACAATTTCTTGCTTTTTTCAATGGCTTTTATACTCTCATCCATAATTATACCACCTTCCCTTGCCTCTACAACTATTATGTCGTCTGATAAACTAAATACGAGCTGGTTTCTTTTTCTCTCTACATACGACTTCCAGTGTAAATTTGGGTCAGTGAAGGAAAGTATGAGTGTTTTCGATGTGTCTATCTGTCTGTTTTTCTTTTCCAATTTGTTTAGGCTGGTCAAAATACCCTCACTCAGCACGGTGAGTTCAAAGCCTTTCGTATTTTTTGCAGCAATGTGAGCAATTGTATCAATATCTCTTGTGTCGCCTTTTAAAACTGTAATTCCTTGCTCGAGCAATAAATTAGAGAATTTATAGGATAATGCCAATCCCTCATTGGATATAGTCCTTGACCCGACAATAGCAACGGAATTCTTATTAAGGAGATTAAGGTTTCCATAGGCATATAGAATAAATGGTGGTTGAGCCATTTCCTTTAATCGTGCAGGAAATAACTCATCTTCAAGGGTGATAACCTTGACCATTTTGTTATCGAGTTCTCGCTGTAATGCATTAACATCGGCGCTATTTTTTCCCTTTCT
Organism: Candidatus Cloacimonadota bacterium; assembly: GCA_004375785.1. Taxonomy (GTDB): domain Bacteria; phylum Hydrothermota; class E44-bin80; order E44-bin80; family E44-bin80; genus E44-bin80. The sequence goes on from SOKM01000114.1 coordinate 12,086, forward strand.
GATAATTTCCTCTATAACTGAATTACGAATCGCATACTCTTCATTCATTCTGGACTTCTTTAAATTCCAAAATTCTTCAATGCTAATGCCTGTCTCTTTATTTCTATTAGAAATATCTATAAGAGTTTTACTTCCAATTCCCTTTACCTTGCTCAATGCCAACCAATAGAAATTTTTGTCCATAGTTACTGTCCCTATTTGTCTTATTCGTATATTATGCAAAGACTAAACGACGCCCCTTTGGCTCAGGAATAGAGCGACATAATTCATTTCACTTAATAAATATAACAAAAGCTAACAAAAATCAAGAGAAAAATTTGCTCTTTGTCAAATCGGGGACGGGGCGTGACTTTGTGACATTTGATAGGTCTTAGGATGACCTGTGAAAAGTTTACAAGTTTACCCCATTAGAAAGATACTTCTTTCTAACGGGGCAGGTATCCTCCGTCTCTCATTGCTCTCCTAATTCTTCTTTAAATATTTCCTTTCCTTCTGTCACCTCCTCTGGAATAGAGCCAGATATTGTTTGCCTATTCCCTCCCATGTCCATTTTTGCTTAATCTTTTTGTTGAATGCGAGAACACTTTGTGCACATCTCTGCCAATTATCAATTGTCCAGACAATTGCCTTGCCAATGTTATTCGCAAGATTGGTATGATGGTCTTCTGTTATTTTTGCAAGTACACCATAGTCAGTAGTAATTCCCCAGTCAAAATGTTCATCATTTTCACCCAACGTCATATACTTTGGTCCAGTGGAATCCGTTGAAATAATCAAATTTCCACGGGCAGAAGCTTCAATGATAGACATACCGAAAGGTTCCTTAAGTGTTGGCAGTATATAGATATGCTTATTATCCAGAATCTTCTTTTTCTCTTTGGGTGGACTAATGGCATTAAATAGTTTGAATTTTATCTCCAGATTCTCAGGCATCTCTTCCAGCTCAGAATAGAGACTCTTGAGATACTCGTCTGAAGCTGGTATCCCAACAATAAATAAACATAGTTTACAAGAACACAGCCTTGCTGCGGCTTTTGCTCCGTTTATCGAATATTCTATCCCCTTGCTTGGGTCAATCCTGCAAAAAGTAACCAGATTTATCTTTTCGGGAACCTGAGATAGTTTTTGTTTGATTTCTTCATCGCTCATTCGGAAGTTTTCATTACATCCGCTGGAAATTAGTTTTATCTTTCCTGTAAATTTCTCAACGTCAACATTTTGCCCTTTAAGGATTTCCTGAAAATCGTCATGCACCGTGGGACTGTTAACGATGATAAAATCTGCAAAACGACTCATCCCCTCCCATCTTCTTAATTTAGCAAGAACCTCTTGAGTTGCATTAAATGAACCGAGCGATTCACCTTTTTGTGAAATAAAGGTAGATTCCAATGCATGGATGGTGGATACAACTTTTGTTTTCTCAGACTTGAGTTCTTTCGCCATTAGACCTGGTAGGATATGATGACCATGTAAATTTATTACATCAAATTCATAGTTTTCGTTCTTTATCCATTTTATAGCTGCTTTCGCAAACCTTTCAATTCTGTTTAATTCCACATTTTTCTCACCCACATAAGGCTGTGAAATATTTTTGTCAATAAGAAAACGAACAACAATTAGATTACCACGGCTCTGTATACTGAATGGAACATCCCAATCCACAAGCTGAACGTTGTTTAACGTTTTCTCGGTATGAATGGAAATCAAAGTAACATTATGTCCTTCTTTCAGAAACTGTTCACAGATATTCTTTACATGCACCCCACCACCACCTGTAGCAGTTTCTTCAAATTGTAAAGACACTAAAGCAATCTTCATAAATGTAGAGTTTGGGAGTAATTATTTACTATTTTCCGTTACCCTTTTCAGTTTTTTACCATCCCAATGGAATAACCTTATATTTGTCTCTACTCGTTCATAGCAGCTCTCTCCATATTCATCATAAGACTGGATGTGTATAAGATAGTTAGGTGTACCATCTATATGGTTAGGAAGGTAGAAGTCGAAATAATCATGAAAAACACCCGCTTCACTGACAGATATCCCTATAATACCATATGTAAGTTGCTTTCCATTCCAGAAAAGAAGGATGTCGCCGTTTGTATAACCGCAGGCTTCATAAAGGAAAGAGAGAACAATGATGTTTTCGAGAGATGCAAATCCTGAATTACCCAGCAATTTACCCGAGATACTGTGGTCATAGTTTTCGGTCTCCGGATCAATACTTCCAATAATTTCAAAATCGGTCTTTGAAATTATTTTCCCATTTTTAACAACCCTGCCTTCGCCGGAAAAAAATGCCTTCTCTTGTTCTGTAATTCCAAATAAGAAAAGACCGTTATTTTCAGCTCCATTTGAGCCAAGAGGAAGTGTTACAATCGATATCAATCCTCCCCAGACATAACCTTCAATTTCTTCTCCTTCACATTCAAAACGCACATTATACCAGTGTGCTGTAAAGTCGTTTAAGGTATACATTGTTTCAGATTTTGATATAATTTCTACAGGATAAGCAATGGGTAGGGTTTTAACGATTTTTGCATTTATTGAAGGAGTTTCTCGAACATTAACATTATCTCCAAAAAGATAAACGCTGCTTCCATCCCTGAAATGCCCATACTCATAGACACTATATTCTGTCTGAGCGTAAATACTTGATAGAACAAAGAGTAGAGTGACGAACATTTATGCCCTCCTTTTTATTGATTGTTTTAATTTATGAAACCTATCTCACGCAGAGGATTTTTCTTGTTAAGGTTTTGTTGTCAGTTTTCAACTTGCAGAAATAAACACCGGAAGGCAGAATATTCCCCTTATCATCCCTTCCATCCCAGGATACGGCAGAAGGCAGTAAGGAGTAAGCAGTAGGCAGTGAAAAGTCTTTAACCAATCTCCCACTAACATCATATATTTCCAACTCTACAGCCTCTGCTTGTGCTCCTGTGCTCTTGTGCTCTTGTGCTCTGGGGATGGTAAATGTTATGGTTGTGGAAGTGGAAAATGGATTTGGAGAAACTGTCAATCTCCATTTTTTAATTTCCACATTCGGATTTACTGTCTCTTCTACGCCCACACCTGAATTGAACAATATCGAGAAGTTGTCTGTGTTATAATTTGCACATGCTATGTCTAAATCACCGTCAAGGTCAAAGTCAGCGGTCTGGATACCCCAGGGAGAACTTCCGACCTGGTACTTTGAAAGATTGGCAAACGTTCCATCTCCATTATTGAATATCACCGAGACACTGTCAGCACCATTTATTGAGCCTAACAGGTCAATATCACCATCTCCATCGACATCTCCCCCAGTAAGGTGTCTTGTGTTGCTTCCAGTGGAATAGCCTGCGGGACTGGCGAAAGTTCCATCTCCATTGTTCAGTATCACGGTAATATTATCACCCCCATAATTTGCAGTTACAATATCTAAATAGCCATCCCCATTAAAATCATTCCCGTAAACCGAGTAGGGACTACTTCCGACCGGATAGTTAGCAAGGTCTGGAAAATTTCCATCTCCATCATTTAATAAGATAGAAATATTATCGTTCCCAGAATTTACAACACCGATATCCAGAGCTCCATCGTTATCAACATCCTTTGCAATTACACCATGTGCCCAGGTTCCAGCAGTATAGATATAGGGTCCAGAAAAAGTCGCATTTCCGTTATTTAACATTATGTAAACGTTATCTGAACTTCCCCAGTAACTTGACAATACAATATCTATGTCACCATCAGAATCAAAATCTGCTCCAGCGATAGAATTCCCCATAACAGAAAGCGTATAAGAAGCACCAACTGTAAAAGTTCCATTACCATTATTTTTGAGAATATCTAAGTTAGCGTTTCCAGGGCGATTGTTTATTGTAGCCAGGTCTATATCACCATCCCAATCCAGGTCAGCACCGTACATTGCTATTGGTTCTTGTGAAATGGAATAAGTTGATGCGCTTGAGAACGTTCCATCTCCATTATTTAACCGTATTGCTACTGCACCTTGATTCAATGTAATCGCAATGTCTATGTCTCCATCAGCATCTAAATCACCTGCAAACAATCCGCGTGGCTCAACACTGGCAGAATAGTCCTGCCTGTTACCGAAAGTGCCATCCGATGGCGTCGTTATTTCAGATGTAAAATTCCAGGAAAAGCCTTTTAAATAAACTCCACTGGACGCCTGGATTGCTTTAGTCAATATGACGGTTACCTCTTCTCCATCAATGAAATCTGTAGATGGGTCAAGCGTTGCCGTTATAGTTACACTGTCATAATTAATTATTCCAGGGTGGGGACCTGTCTGTGCACCAAACAGAATAAAAGTAGAAGAGTCGACAGTAGAAGCGTTTAAGTCTATATTAAAAGTTGCAATGACATCTGTCGATTTCAGCACATCGAGCTGATATTGGAAGGGATTTGTCGAAACAACAAAAAGGGCATCCTCGTTCAGAAGTATAGAGAGTTTATCTTGATCGTAGTTTGCCGTGCAGAGGTCAATGTCACCATCGTTATCAAAGTCACCTCCCACTACTGAATGTGGGTTATCTCCTGCATAATAGTTGTTTGCTGCACCAAAAGAACCATCACCGTTACCAAAAAGTACAGTGATGTCATCAGAACTTCCATTTGCTACTGTTAGGTCAAGCCTACCATCACCATCAACATCTGATGTAGAAATTGAGTATGGGGTATTTCCAACAGGATAATTAATTGCTGAGCCAAAAGTTCCATTACCATTGCCTATTAGTATAGAGACATTATTGGAACCTCCATTTGCAACTCCTAAATCGAGGTCACCATCTCCATCAAAGTCACCTATGGAGACTGAGTAAGGTGTGGTGCCGCAAGAAAAGTTTGTCGCTGTATCAAAATTACCATCGCCGTTGCCTAAAAGAATGGAGATGTTATTTGAACCTCCATTTGCAGTAACTAAATCAAGAATACCGTTATTATCAAAATCGCCCGTACATACTGAGTAAGGAGAGATGCCAACAGAAAAATTTGAAGGTGAGCCAAAACTACCATCACCATTGCCAAGTAGTATAGAAACATCATTGGAGTTTGCATTTGCTGTGGCAAGGTCGAGTTCACCATCAAAGTCAAAATCACCACTGCATATAGCATTAGGAAGTGTGCCTGCAGAATAATTTACTGCTGAACCGAAACTACCATCGCCATTACCTAAGAGTATGGAGACATTATTGGAGCCTCCATTTGCCACTGCTAAATCAAGGTTGCCATCACTGTTAAAATCACCTGTGCAGATTGAGTAAGGAGATGTGCCAGTTGAATAATTTATGGCTGAGCTAAAAGTGCCGTCACCATTACCTAAAAGTATGGAGACATTGTTGGAATTTACGTTAACTACTGCTATATCCAGGTTACCGTTAGAATTGAAATCGCCAGTTACTGCTGAATTGGGGGCAAGATCGACAGCGTAATAAGTTGGTAACAAATAAAAACCTGAACCACCTTCTACCATAGCAGTAAACTGCCAGATGTAACCCTCAAGTGAATCCCCTAATAGTGATTGGATACCTTTTGTTAATGTCGCTGTTACCAATTCTCCACACCTTAAATTATTATCAGGGTTAATGCTCACTATTTTTGCAGCACTATCATAATTAACTATTCCAGAATATATTCCTGCAAGATGACCATTGAGTTTGAAAGTAAGAGAAGTAAAAGTGGATGGGTTCATATCCATATTAAAAACAGCGGAAACATCAGTGTTATATAAGATATTCAGTTCATTTTGAGAGGGAATCGTAAGGGTAACTTGTGGTAGATTTGAAGCTGCTCCTGGCCCTCCATAAGCACCCATATCGTTTCTTGAACCATCAGGGTCGTTATAAGCAGGGTCAGGGTTACCAGAATCAATACAGGGGGAACCTGGTTGCAAGTGGTAATCGCCGTTTGGCTCATCCACAAATAGAGGGTTGGCAGATATATCGCCTGGTCCAGGAGAGCAATTGTAATAATTCTGTCCATTTCCCCACACATCGTTATAAGAGAAATCAGTAGGGACGCTCGAATTAACACAACCCATTCCTTTATTGGAGTTTCCTGTAACAATGTTGTTCATAACTACGGGTTGGTATCCGCCACTGTCATATATACCATTGTTATTATTTGCAATTGTATTATTTATTACAGTGGGTTTTGAACTTATAGATACCCCAGTATAGGTATTATCTATAACTACATTGTTATGCAAGAAGGGAGTGGCACCGTTCCATGTAGCAATACCTGTACTATTCCCTTCAATTCTATTATTGCAAATTTCTGGTGATGCACCAGTATTACAGAAGATTCCCCCTCCACCGGGCATACCCGCATAATTGGCGCCGGTAATAGTAAACCCCTGAAGTTTTGTGGTGTTTGTAATAACGTTGCCGGATGCAAAAACCACATCGCCCTGGTCACCGCCACCGTCGATTATTGATAGACCTTCTCCAGCTCCTATTACAATCACATCGGCTTTCAAGGTTATCTCTTCAACGTATACTCCCGGCGCTACCATCACTATATCTCCAGGACCTGCAACATCTATAGCCTCCTGTATGGTCGGATAATCCCCAGGAACATGTATCACTTCTGCAAAAATCTGTCCTGCAAAAAGTAGAACCACCAAAATAAGTATAGCTTTACGCATTTCTTCCTCCTTTTTCTTCTTTTATAAATTTATTATAAGGTTTTTACTGCAAATGTCAAGATAAAATTCAGCCACAAAGGCACAAAGTCACAAAGATTTATTTTATATAAAAGTATTATCTGAAGGAGTTAAAAAATGATACCTTTTAGTAAATTTTGTTTTTTTCTTGACTTGACTATGGTATAATGGTATTATGAATGTGAAATAAATGCAGAGAAAAATGTTCAGGAGGAAAGATGGATAAACTTCTAAAAGCCTGTGATACAGCGATTACACAGTGTCTCGGTCTTAAAAAAGATGAAACACTCCTTGTCATAGGCGATGAACCATCGAGAAAAATTGCATACACATTTTTTGAGGCAGGAAAGAATAGAGCAAAAGAGGTTATCCTTGTAGAGATAGTTCCGAGAGAGATACATGGAGAAGAACCCCCTCTTGCTGTAACCCACATAATGAAGAATATCAATGTAGTAATTGCCCCAACATCAAAATCTATCTCCCATACGAGAGCACGGATGGAAGCAAGTTTGAGTGGAGCAAGGATTGCAACACTCCCTGGTGTGACTGAAGAGATACTCCTGCGAGGCATGCTTGCTGATTATAAAAAAATTGCCGTCCGAACACAAAAATTGGCTGTTATTCTCTCCAAAGCAAAAAAGGCTCGAATAGAGACGGAAAATGGCACAAATGTCTCTTTTAATCTCGGTAACAGGGGAGCACATGCTGATACAGGAATAATCCAGAAACCAGGAAGTTTTAGCAATCTTCCAGCAGGAGAGGCATATATAGCACCGCTTGAAGGAGACACAAAGGGGGTAATCGTATTTGACGGTTCATTTGCAGGCATAGGAGCCCTATCTGAACCAATAAAAATAGAGATAAAAGAGGGTTATGTCTCAAATATATCTGGCAGTAAGGAAGCAGAAGAGCTCAGGAAAATACTCGAGAAAGCAGGAAAATCAGGAAGAAACGTTGCAGAACTGGGGATGGGGACTAATGAAAAAGCAGAAATCTCTGGGAACATTTTAGAAGATGAAAAGGTTATGGGAACACTCCATGTAGCATTTGGGGATAACAGCACAATCGGTGGTCTAATAGAATCCTCAATACATCTCGATGGTGTAATAAAATCTCCAACATTCTTTCTTGACGATATTAAGATTATGGAAAAAGGGAGACTGTTGAATATATAGTATGAAAAGAAAGCTTTTCTTCTCTATCTACTTCCTCTGTGTCATTATCCTCATTGTCTTAAGCCTTCTTGGAAAATTCCTTCTTTCTCCGGGGAAAATAACAGTTTCAGGAGGATGTATCCTTCTCCTTCTCTTTCTTTTTTTATCCTATATTCTCTTAAGGTATGATATTCATATAAGTCTATTTTTCTGGTTTCCGCTCTTTCTTATCCTTTCAAACCTTTCTGTTCAATTGACAGGCGGACTCTCTCAATCAATGTTTTCCCCTCTCTATCTTTTCCTTGTAATAATAGCCGCATTAAAATCGGAGATAAGAGGAATAGTACTTACACTGATATTTATTTTCATTCTTGAATTCTTCTCTGCTTTTTTAAACCAGATGATAAATCTGCATTTCTCAATTATTATGTTGACTCTCATTTTCTCATCATCCTTACTCTCTTTTTTCATAGTAAACCTAAAGCGAGGAAAAAGTGATATAGAAAAAAAACTGAAAGATATTGAAAAAGCTACGAGCGTTCTTTCTACCCCGGCGAGCACAAGCGATAGAGATGAATTGCTCAAAACCTTGAAAAATAAAAATGAAAGTTTTGACATTAAGGCAAAAGAGAAAACGACAGAACTTATTGACCCCATACTGAATGTGGTTTTTCAGACAACAGGCTCATATTCCTCTGTAATTTTTCTGAAGGAAGAAGAAAAGAAATCTTTCTTTTTATTCTTATCAAAATCACACAGTGCCTATCTAAACGATGGCGCTGTAATATCCCAGAAAACTGGAACTTTCACCTGGGTGTTGAAGGAAAAAGAGCCTCTTTTGAATAATCAATTCCTTCTCGACTCCACACTTCTTGAATATTACACGAGAGATGAAAACATAAGGTCTATTATCATAATCCCTCTTCTCGAAGAGGCAAAACTAATTGGACTTTTAATATGCGACAGCAAGGAAGAGAATAAATTCGATTGGAAAGATAAAAAAACCCTCAAGGTATTCGCAAACCTGATTGTCTCCACATTATCACTTTTCAAAAGTCTTTATTGGGCTCAATGGGATGCAAGCAGGTATTCTGCACTGCATGAAATTGCAAAAAGATTGAGCCAGAGCCTTGAAACAGATAGGGTTTTAGATGTACTAACAGAGATAGCCCCACGAGTTTTTGACTTTGACCTTCTCATTCTCATCCTTTGCGGAGAAAAGGAAAAACCAATTATTTACAAAACCTTCCCCGACCATGACTTTGAATACTTGAAAGGCACTGAGGTTTCTCTCGAAAGTTCACTTTCAGGTTTGGTTATTGAAAACAATCAAATACTGATAAAATCGAAAAGAATAAAAACCCCTTTCTTTTCTGAAAGAGAAAAAGGGTTTGAACGTTTTCAATCGTTCTTTGGCGTCCCACTACACAAGGATGAAAAGGTCTCGGGAGAACTTGTTCTTATGAGTAAAACCCCATCTCAATTCTCACTTAAAAAAAAGGAACCCGTTATATTTTTAGCAGATCTTATTTCCGTTGCACTTGAAAAAGCTAAACTTTACCAGGAGACAAAAGCTCTTTCGATAAGGGATGGATTAACAGGTGCATTCAACCATAAAAATTTTCAAAAGAAACTCACTGAAGAATTAAAGAGAGCAACAAGAAGCGGAATCCCCTTTTCTCTTCTTATGTTTGATATTGACCATTTTAAGGGTTTCAATGACAATTTTGGACATCAGATAGGGGATAGGGTTCTAAAACACATATCAGAAATAGTAATGAAAAATATAAGAAATATTGATATATTCGCACGTTATGGAGGAGAAGAATTTATTATTATTCTTCCTGATACAGCAAAGGAAGGAGCAATGGCAGTAGGAGAAAAAATTAGGCTTCTCATTGAGAAAAGACCTTTAATAATAAAGGACAATATCTATTCTGTAACCATTAGTGTTGGGTGTGCTGATTTTCCGTCTGATGGAGAAGATAAAGATACACTCATAAAAAAGGTGGATGAGGCACTCTACAGGGCAAAACAGGACGGGAGAAACTGCGTCAGGTGAGATGCAGTTATTCCCTCTCAACGTAAATATTCAGTCAACTGCGTTGTAGATTGTCATTGCGAGTAAACGAATGGAGCTTGTCCTGAGCCATCGCTTCGCTCAAGGGTAAACTCCGCGAAGGAAAGCAATCTCATTTTACCAATGTTGGGAGCAAGCCCCAACGCTACTTTGCTCCGTTTCTCCGATTCACCGTTTCTCCGCTTCATATGATTTCTCCCTACTGTTTACTCCTTACTGCCTACTCTTTACTCCCTACTCCTTACTATACTTTAGTATTCTCTCAGAGCATCTATAATCTTAATTCGACTTGCCCTGAGCGCAGGGGCGAGCCCTGCAATTATACTTGCTATTAAACCAAGAAAGAATGCTGTGATAAACTGGGTAAAATGCATCTCTCCTCGCACCGTCTCTTCAAATGGAATATTCACACCAGTCAACGCTTCCTGCGGTATTGGGATCCCATGACTAACAAGAAAGATGCCGAGAATAAAAGCAATTGCCCAGCCAATGAGTGCTCCCAAAAGTCCTGTCCAGAAGGATTCAATAAGAAAGAGTACCGCTATTCCTCCTCTTGAATAACCAATTGCCCGTAATGTTCCTATTTCTTTCTTTCTTTCCCATATATTCATAAACATTGTATTTACAATACCTGCAAGGGCTATAATGAGCAGCACAAACCTGAATATCTGCAAAAACCCAGCCCTCATCTCTATAATCCCCTCAATTTCAGAGGCAAAATGTTTCCAGGAGAATATTTCAACTTCATCTTCAGAAAGGAGCTCTCCTATTTCCGCTTTAACTTTCTCTGTTTTCTCCGTGTCATCGAGCATAACGATAATCTCCGAAACGCCATCCGTGTCAAGAAAACCCTGAGCTATATCGATTGGAATAAAAACCGTGCTCTTTTCAATCGGTGCATAACCAACACTGAATATACCTTTCACTTCAAGGTCTATAAGGTTATTTGCCTCATCCTTTGTTCGTGCATAGAGAAAGATTGTTGCCCCAGGCTCTATACCCATAAGATTTGCGAGTTCCTTCCCAATGAGGATTCCATATTCTCCTTCTTTTATATACTCACCTGTGACTGCTTGAGGAGAAAAAACACTTACATCTTTTTCTTTCTCAGAATCTATTCCTTCGATTAAAACGGGTGACCTTTTTGTTCCGAAAGAGAGGATACCACCACTTATAAGCCTTGCACTTACGCCATCTACATCCTTTAGCCCTTCTACTTTTTCGATGATACTTCTATAATTATCGATTAAAATGTCGAGGGGTAATCTCAACGATTCTTCGTCATAACCTTTCTTCTCAATCTTCAGATGTCCCAAACCCATCCAGATAATATTATTCACCATCTCCTTGTTTGGACCTGCAACCAACATATCCATAATAATGAGTATTCCAACAGCAAACCCTATAGTCAGCAGGTTTATGATGGTTCTTCTCCGGTGACGTGTAAGGTTACGAAACGAAAACCTGAGTAATTCCATCTATCTCCTCAGTGCGTCACAGGGTTTCACCTTTACTGCAAGTATCACAGGATAGAGTGCAGCAAGAAGTGTCCAGAAAAGGATAAAGAGTATGTTGCCCACCCATTTACTCCAGACAATCTCTGGAAAGACTACATCTGTCATAAAATCAGCTATATTTGCCATCTGACCAAAATGTAATCCCTTGAAAGATAACCAGTTTACCAAAACTCCTGCAAGTATTGAGCCGATTAGAGCGGCAATAAGGGATACCAATATAACCTCTCCAAGTATCATAATGACCATCTCAAACCTGCCTGCCCCAATAGCCCTTAGTGTTCCAATCTCTCTCTTTCTTTCAAAAACAGAAGTAAGGACAGTATTTATAATGATACCGGCAGCGACAATCAAAATAATAGTAATGAATATCTTCGTTTTGATGTCGGTGATTTTAATGAGCATATCTATATTCTTAATCCTCTTCCTGTATGGCTCTACCAGGGTATTAGGAAATTGTTTCTGGATAGCAAGAGCAACATCTTCTGCCATGTTGTATTCCCTGAAATTGACCTTTATCCGGGTCACTTCATCC
>SOKM01000342.1 GCA_004375785.1 Candidatus Cloacimonadota bacterium
TACTGGCTTCCTGAAATTGTTATAACTGCCAAAAGGATTAGAGAACCATTGAGTGAAGTTGCTGTTGATATGAGAGTAATCACAGAAGACGAAATTATAAGAAAAGGTGTGAGAACAGTTGAGGCTCTTCTTGAAGAAGAAGGGTTTCTCGATATAAGGACAACTGGAGTGGAGGGCGGATTAGTAACAATTGGATTGAGAGGTTTTCCTGCTGACCAATTTCTTGTCCTTCATAACGGGATTGTTCTCAACTCACCTGCAAACGGATGTTTTGACTTCAGTGAGATACCCCTTTCAAGCATAAAGAGGCTCGAGATTGTTAAAAGTCCAGTATCAAGTATTTATGGTGCAAATGCATCATCAGGTGTCATAAACATTATCACGTATGAAGAAGAGAAGGAAGGAGTTAGTATTGGAGGGAACAGTAACATCCTGAGAGAAGGTGCAAAACACGTTTTTGCTCAGGTTGCATCTGGAAGAGGGACAGTAGGAACAAAAATAAACATATCAAAAAGAATAAGTAACGGAGCAAGGTCAAACAGTAAATTTAATAGTATTTCGGGAGGTGGCAATATTTCAATCCTTAATCTCATAAATACTGAATTTTCTTTGGGAGAAAGAAAAGTGGGGGTTCCGGGACCTGTTCCACCACCTGATAGTATTCCTGAATATGGAGGTTCTGATGCATATTCACTATTTGACAATCAGAAAGCAAAACACCTTACAGGTTCCTTGAATATTGAAAAAAGCATGGGGGACTTTTCCGTTTACTCAAGTATAGGATATAGAAAAGAAAACTTGTGGTTTTCACGGGTTTACGAGGGCTATTATGAAGATTGGTCTATATACAAAAGAAAAGACTACTGGTATTATATTACGGAGCAAATAACAGGTTCAATTCAATTTTCATACAAGGATATATCCTCTGGCATAGATATATTACAGCAGGAATTCTGGGCATATGATTCAGTCTATGATGCTTATAAAGACAGCCTTGTAAGCATAACATCCTGGAATCCAAATAGAGAAACTAAAGCTTTCTGGACCAGCGTAAAACAGAGATTTTTTAATAGTAAAGTCATTCCATCTGCTTCAATAAGGTGGGATAAAAACAGTGATTATCCTAACTTTTTCAGTTACTCGGGAGGTCTCCTTTTTAATATCCGAAATAATATAAGAATAGGTTCATCCTTTGGAAAGGGTTTTCGTGCACCCACATTTAATGAACTCTACTGGCCTTTGTATGGAAACGATTCACTGAAACCAGAGGAAAGTTTTCAGAGAAATATCTTTATTGATACAAATCTTAATAAATTAGTATTTGTAAGACTATCGGGGTTCTGGCGGGAAGTAAAGAATTCTATATCATGGATTGAATGGAAACCAGAGAATATTGATAGAGTGACTGTAAAAGGTATTGAGATAAATCCCACAATAAATCCATTAGATTTTATCTCACTCTCTTTTTCTCTTGTTATGAAAAAGACCACAGAGGAAAGGGCAGAAAAAGATAGCGTGTATCATTGGTGTGTTGATGGGAATCTTGTCAAGAAAAGAAGGGTACCTTACACACCTGAGAAAAAATTTACAGGCTCCATTGAATTTAGAGCAAGAAGCAATACCTTCATTACATTTACTTCAATTTATACGGGGGAAAAGATAGCCTATTTTTTTAAAGATTGGTTTTGGCCTTCTCCACCAAATTATGTAACAAAAAAAATCTCTCACGTTACACTTTACAATCTTAATATTTATCAAAAACTCGGCGAAAAATTCTCTTTATCCCTGAGAATAGATAATCTCTTCAATGAAAAATATAAAACAAATTTTGGTTATACACTTGGTGATGGAGATTATCCCGGTCCTGGCAGAAGTATCTCACT
>SOKM01000015.1 GCA_004375785.1 Candidatus Cloacimonadota bacterium
AATGAAACCAAATCCTTTGTTTTCATTAAACCATTTAATTGTACCATGGGGCATATTTACTCACCTCCTTTCAATTTTTATAGGTAAATAACCAGTAAACACCGTTATTTTGTCATTCTGAGTAAACCAATCTTACTGACTATGGAAGAATCTCTTTATGCTCTATTTTTTGAGATTCTTCGGTCGTCTACTAAAACAGACTCACTCAGAATGACGGTGGTTACTGACTGTTTTCATAATCACCCCGTTAGATAGTAAATACCATAACGGGGTTCACTTCCGAACAACCTTGGTTTACCAATGTTGTGGCTTGCCCACAAAAACAGTGTTTAGTGTTCAGTTAACCACTTGGCACTTACCACTGCCGTTTCGGGGCTTGCCCTGAACCGCATGGTTCAGGGCTCACAATGACGGGATTTCCGTCTAATCCACCTTAACTACATTGGTTGCCTTTGGTCCTTTGTCTCCTTCAGTAATTTCAAATTCTACATTATCACCTTCTGTTAAAGACTTAAAACCTTCTCCCTGAATTTCAGAAAAATGGACAAATACATCCGGTCCATCTTCTTGTTGAATGAAACCAAAACCTTTGTTTTCATTAAACCATTTAACTGTACCACGCGGCATATTTACTCACCTCCTTTCATTGTTTGATAAATCTTTCCTGTATGTGAAGATTGTTTTCAATTTTTTCAAGATATTCTTTTTCTTTTACCTTGTTGAATTCCTCTATTGCTACAATAGACCCATAAATGTCGCCAACATAAAAGATAGCTGCAAAGCTAATAGCTATTGAAGAGGCTTTCTTTCTATTTTTTTTCCAGTAGACATACGAAATCAGGCTCGGTATTGCCACTGTTAGAAAAGAGAAAAAACCATCCCCAGGTCTGCCTGCATAAAACCTTCCGCTCCCCGGGATAATAGATGAGAAAAGGGCAGAGAGTAAAACATTTCTCTCTTCGATTTCTGTATCTGCTTTCTCAGCATAAGCTGACAGATTTTCAGCAATGGTGGATAGTGCTGAATTATCTGATATTATTAAAAATTCCTCACCAGCCTTTTCCCAGTTTGCCTCTTCAAAATAAGTCCACCCCTTTAGGATTTTTGCAGTGTCTGAATCATTGCTCTCAAAAAAGGTTCTTGCTCTTGCAGCATTTCCCATTAAGATATTGAGTTTTCCTTTTTCCAAATTCTTTAACCCTTCACTTTGAAATGTTTCGAGGTAATCCATTGCCTCTTCGTATCTGCAGGCTTTTTTATATGAAGAAAGGATTCTTTTTTTAGCAAACAGTTTTTCCTCTGGATTGGGGGAAAGAAAAATAAATCTTTTATATTCTGTAATAGCCCGGAAGTAATCCCCTTCTTCAAAAAGGTAATCTGCATACGAGAGTTGTTTCTCCAACGGGCTCACATTTATGATGAAAATAAGGAACACTAAATTAAATATTTTCCCCTCCTATCTTAACGGTATCTTTACCTGTAAGTTTTATCAGGGAATCTGTCAGGTCTTTTGATATTTCAACACCGGCATCGGTTTTGAGGAAAATGGTTTCTTCACCATCATTAACTATTACATAAAAATCCTTTTCCCCTGGATGGCTGTCTAAAATTTTCTTTATATCAAGAAGCAGGTTTTCTGTCAACATTTCAAAAGAAAGAAGGAGTTCCACCCTTTTTATAAAATTTTCTCTTATTTCATCAATCGTTAGTATTCTTGATGCTACTATACTTGGTCTTTCAGATTTGTTGGTATTTGTTCCTTTTCGTCCCTTAATGACAATTGCATTTCCCTTCCTCAAGTCCTGCCAGCACTGTTTGAATAATCTTGAGAAAACAACAGCATCAAAGTATCCATCTAAATCAGCAAGAGTCAGGAAAGCCATATCGTTTCCCTTTTTGTCTTTTGTGTTTCGGCTTTCTTCAATAATACCACCGACAACAACTTCACTATCATCGGCGACATTCTCCAGATTATTTGAGGAATATGTTGTAAAGCATTTCAGCTCTTCGTAATAGTTTTCGTAGGGATGACCCGAAAAATAGAGCCCAAGAGACTCGTTTTCATTAAGTAGTATTTTTATTTTGCTCCATTCTTTAACATTTAAAAGCTTCTCCCTGATGGGGTGCATTCCATCAACAGAGTCGAAAAGGTTTGTTTGACCGAACGCCCTTTCTTTTCTCAAAACACTCATTTCTTTCAAAGCATTCTCAATGGATGCAAAAAGTTTTGCCCTGCTCTTCTCTACAGAGTCAAAAGCACCGGCTTTGACCAACCCCTCTATTGCCCTCTTGTTTATAATCTCTGAGCTGAGTCTTAGAACAAAATCAAAAAGCCCTTTATAAGGTCCGTTTTTTTCTCGTTCATTTACTACCTCCCGCGCAGCTTTTTCTCCAACATTTTTAACTGCAGAAAGACCAAAGTGAATTTTCCCTTGAGCGGGTCTAAACTTCACATACGAACTGTTTATATCTGGAGGGAGAACCTCAATATTATGGCTCTTGCAGTCCTCGATGAAGAAACGGACTTTTTTACTGTTATCCATAAATGAACTAAGACTTGCTGAGAGGAATTCTACGGGATAATGTGTCTTAAGGTATGCTGTCTGGTATGCGAGTAAAGCATACCCTGCTGCGTGTGATTTATTGAATCCATATCCTGCGAATGGTATCATCATAGCAAATATCTTTTCAGCAATTTCTTTGTCTATATGATTTTTCTTTGCACCATTTATAAAATCTTTTCTTTTATCATCCATTTCTTCTAACATTTTTTTTCCCATCGCCCTTCTCAAGGTATCAGCTTCGCCTAAAGTAAAATTTGCAATTACACTTGCTGTCTGCATTACCTGCTCCTGATAAATCATTATTCCATAAGTATCTTTTAAAACCCTTTCTAAGAGAGGGTGGGAATAGGTAACATTTTTCTTCCCCTTTTTCTTGAGGATAAATTCTTTAATATGCTGCATGGGACCCGGCCTGTATAGCGCAACAGCAGCAATAATATCAGAAAATTTGTCGGGTGCTAAATCTTTCAAAACTTCCCTCATTCCGCTACCCTCTACCTGGAATATGCCGGTCGTATCTCCCCTTTTTAGTGTTTCATATGTTTCTTTATCATCAAGCGGAATCTTTTCAATATCGAGTCTCTTTTTTTCTTCGGCAAGTAGTTTTACGGTATCATCAATCACTGTGAGGGTTCTTAAACCAAGTATATCTATCTTAAGAAGCCCCACTTCTTCAACCGATTTCATATCATACTGGGTTGCAATTTTCCCTTCGTCACGACTCATATAAAGAGGAACATAATCGGTTAAAACCCCTGGTGTAATAACCACTCCTGATGCATGTATCGAGGCATGTCTGTTTAAACCTTCAAGTCTTTGAGCAATAGTTATTAGTTTTTTATACTCTTCTTTCTCCTTTATAAGATTAGAGAATTTTTCATCTTTCAATGCGTCTTTTATCGTAACATATATACCGTCGGGTACCCGTTTTGCAATCTTATCTACCTCATTGTAAGGTAAACCGAGGACTCTGCCAACATCTCGTATTACCCCCTTCACTCCAAGTTTGCTGAATGTGATGATTTGCGCAACACTATCTTTCTCGTATTTTCTGTAAAGATAACTTATAATTTCACCCCTTCTATTATCACTGAAATCTATGTCAACATCGGGCATTGTGATACGTTCGGGGTTGAGAAACCTCTCAAAAATAAGACTAAAATCAAGTGGATTGATGTTGGTTATACCGAGAGAATAAAGGACGAGACTACCCGCAGCTGAACCCCTTCCCGGACCAACTCTTATTCCTTTCCCTTTTGCGAATCGAATCAGGTCTTCTATAATAAGGCAGTAATCAGACAACCCCATCTTTTTTATTGTTTCAAGTTCCAGATTAAGTTTTTCTTCCATCCCTGGAGTAACAGTAGAGAATCTTTTCTTCAATCCATTATTTGCTAAATAAGAGAGATATTCGTATGCCGACCTGTATCCTTCAGGTAATGAAAAGTGTGGCAGTTGGACCTTCATAATATCAAGTTGAAGGTCCACGTTGCATTTTTCGGAAAGTAAAACAGTGTTTTCTATAGCCTCAGGTATATCCTGGAAAAGCTCTTTCATATCGAGTGGTGATTTAAAATAGAGTTCTTTTGTTTCGAATTTGAATCTATCCGGATCCTTTAGTTCATCTTTTGTTTGAAGAGCCAAAAGAACATCATGCGCCTCAACATCCTCTTTTGAAAGGTAATGAACATCATTTGTTGCGACGACAGGGATTTTAACATCCTTCGAGAGTTTTATGAGGCCAGTAGTAACCTTTTCGCTATCTTTAAGACCAATCCTCATCAATTCAAAATAGAAATTTCCCTCTCCAAAGAGGTCTTTATAAAAAAGTGCGGATTTCTCAGCGCTCTTATAATCATCCTTTAAAAGCGCAAGTGAAATCTCTCCTCTCAAACAGGCAGACATACCAATAAGTCCTTTGTGATACTTATGAAGTGCTTCTTTGTCAATTCTCGGTTTATAATAGAATCCCTCGAGAAAGGAAATGCTCGAAAGTTTCATCAGGTTCTTATATCCTTCTTCATTTGCAGCAAGGAGAGTTATATGAGTATAATTGTCTCTCTGTCTCGATGGTTTTTTGTGAAGATCTCCCCTGGCAACATAAGCCTCCATTCCTATAATGGGTTTGACACCGTTCTTTAATGCTTCCTTATAAAACCTGATTGCACCAAAGAGATTTCCATGGTCAGTGATAGCAAGGGAGGGCATCCTCCATTCTTTTGCCTTTGATACAATTTCTTTAATCTTACACGCACCGTCTAAAAGGCTGTAATCCGTATGAACATGGAGATGAACAAACCGTGTGTGTTCCACTATTTCACCTTCCCCGTCTTTTTTACAAGGACCCTGTATACCCTTCTCTTCGAAACACCAATAACCTGAATTGAGATGCCGTCAAGTATCAGGTTTTCACCCTTCAGGGGTATCCTCTCAAGTCTATTTACAACGAGCCCCCCAACTGTCTGAACATCCTCTGGGTGAAAGTTGGTTCCCATTATCTCATTGAAATCATCTAACTCCATCCTTGCATTCACAAGGTAGATACCTTTCTTTATCTCCTTGATGGGTGTCTCCTCCCTATCGAGTTCATCCTGCAACTCGCCAACAATTTCCTCAATAAGGTCCTCCATTGTGATAAGACCGCAGACACCGCCATATTCATCAACAACAATAGCTATTGATATTCTTTTTCTTTGAAACTCCCTTAATGTGTCGAGAACCCTTTTTGACTCTGGAATAAAATAAGGGAATTTCATTATGTCACAAGCCCTTAAATCCTCTTTTGCTCCCCAGAAAAGCAAAAATTGGTCAAGGTAGATTATTCCTACAATGTTGTCAATGTTTTTCTGGTAGCAGGGAAGTTTTGAAAACCCCTCTTTTCTAAATA
Source organism: Candidatus Cloacimonadota bacterium (assembly GCA_004375785.1). Taxonomy (GTDB): domain Bacteria; phylum Hydrothermota; class E44-bin80; order E44-bin80; family E44-bin80; genus E44-bin80. The sequence goes on from SOKM01000015.1 coordinate 5,452, forward strand.
TGTCAAGAATATCGTTTATTGTATCCGAAACCTTTATTGTAGCCATCTCTATCCGCGGCACCATGACTTCTTTTACAGGCGTATCACCTATCTCAAAGATACTTGTAATAAGTTCTTCCTCGTCCTCTGTAATGATTCCATTCTCCTCGCCCCTCGCAATAATCTCTCTAAGTTCTGCTTCAGTCTCTACAGTTAAGGGTCTCTTTTTCCCTCTCAAGTATTCTTTGAACCTTTTAACTATGTCCAACATTGATACTCCTCTTATCGGGGAGGATAATTCCTCCAGATACGATTATCTTAAATCCCCACTCGATTGGTAGTCCGGTAGGCATAATCTCATCTTCTGGAACGACAAGAAAGTAACCTGAGGTTGGATTGGGACTTGTAGGAACAAAGACATTAACACAGCTTATTTCTTTCTGCTTTTTTACCCCGTTAGAATTGGAGACGGTGTTCAATGCCTTATGTGCAGTTTTAACGGGGTTTACTTTCCACTTTGCTTCATTTGTAACAAAGGCAAGTGTAAAAATACCCCTGCGTGGATATTCGATTAGCACGACCTCCTTAAGTGCAGACCTATCAATGAAAAGTGTATCAGTGAGCTGCCTTGCACTTGAATATACAGATCTTACAAATGGTAGTTTAGAAAAAAACCTGTCAGCCAATCTCAAAAACCATCTTCCTATGAAGCTTGAGGTTACCATCCCGACGATGAATATAACAACAATCAATGTGAAGAATCCTATGATTGTTATAATGTAAGGGGGAAAAGTGGTTAATCCTGGAATATATTTCAGAATCCTGCCTGCAATATTCCCGAGTAAGTTAACAAGGAAGATAACAACAAAAATTGTTAATCCAAGTGGCAGTATTGTGATGATACCTGCTAAAAAGTATGATTTTATTCCCTTTATTAATGGGTTTTTTTTCTTCACATTAAAATCGTGTTGTTCACCTACCGGGAAAAATAAATTTTCTCTTCAGGGAATAAATTTGGTATTTTTTCAACTTCTTCCATATTACTACTTACTCTACTTTTTCTCCATAATATCTTGCTTGTGCTATAGAACTCAATCTATAAACTATGATAAAAAGCCTTAATAAGAAAGGCTCTCTTATCATTAATATTGAAAACCTCTTTGTTCACTTACTGGGAAAATTTATTTTCTCTTCAGGGAATAAATTTAGCGGGTTTTCTACATCTTCCATATTCCTACATACTCTACTTCTTCTCCATCATACTTTAGGCATAATATAGGAATTCTCATTTAAAGTCAAGGAAAAAATGGAATTTTCTTAAAAAAAAA
>SOKM01000136.1 GCA_004375785.1 Candidatus Cloacimonadota bacterium
CGCAATGACGGAAGGAATAGACTGGCGATGAAGTATCTTTCACAGAAACACGAAAAACTTGTCGATGCTTTGAGAAAACTGCCTGGCATAGGCAGGAAAACCGCTTTAAGACTTGCATTTTATCTTCTTAAAGAATCCAAAGAGCAGGTTTTTGAACTTGCCCAGGCAATCAGAGAAGCAAAGGAAGGCGTCAAATTTTGTTCTAATTGTGGTAATATAACAGAGGAAGAAATCTGCGAAGTATGTGCAGACCCATCAAGGGATAAGGCAACACTCTGTATAGTGGAAGAACCTATGGACCTTTATTCGCTTGAAAAAGCAGATTTTTACAGCGGGGTATACCATGTCCTTGGAGGAGCACTCTCTCCACTTGATGGTATTGGACCTGAACAATTAAGAATTAAAGATCTCACTGAGAGGATAAAAAAGGAGGAGATTCAAGAAGTTATAATTGCAACAAATCCCAATACTGAAGGAGAAGCAACAGCGCTTTACATTGCAAAGATACTGAAACCTTACAATCTAAGAATTACGAGGATTGCCACTGGTATTCCAATGGGAAGTAATATTGACTATTCAGACTCCATAACCCTTTCCAAAGCATTCAAATCAAGAGGAGAAATGTAAAAGGCAAAAAAAAACAAAAAAAAAACTTGACAATAAAGTCTTATTCTGATATATAATGAAAAATTTACTATAATGAAAAGGAGGTGATGAAAGAGAACAGAAAAGAGATGAGAAATGAGGGAAGAGATATGAATTCTCACTCTTCACTCTTCACTCTTCACCCTTCACAGAACATAGGAGGTTCAGATGAAGAAATTATTCGCAATATCTTTTGCTTTTCTGCTTCTCGTTTGGTTCAGCGGATGCCAGATTCCTGGCGGAGGAGAAGCATTGGGCAAAATAGGTGAAGCAATAGAAAAGATGGATGAAATTGCGACGCAGTTGGATGATGTTCAAGCTCAACTTGATGAACTCACAGAATCCTTTGACACCCTTACAGACGAATTCGACAAACATATGGAAAAATACCACAAAGCAAAACCAAAACCTAAACCAAAACCTAAACCAAAACCACCACCAACAACCAAGTAAGGATTAACGAAAGGTATTGTGAAAAAGAAGGAGGAAAAAATGAAAAAATATCTTTACATATTACCTATTATTTTAATACCATTAGCTCTTGTTCTTTTTACTGGCTGCCCAAAGGATGATGATGGAGTCGTTGCAAAACCTACTATAACAGTTCATACTGCTGTTCTTGAGGGTGCTAACTTCAAATTGGATTGGACCGATAATACTGAGGATGGTTCAGAAGTTTTCTTCCTGTATGCAGGAGGCTTGAACAATTTTGTTGATAGCACATATAACCTGGCTTACACATTCGATGCAACAGATAGGGCTTCAATTGTTAGTGTAACTGCATTGGTTGGCGATGATGAAAGTGGAGAAGCCGAGCACGACCTTTCTCTAACAACCACTTCAAGTTTGAATGTCTGGAGCACAGCCGATCCTGATACTGGGCACCCATCGTTTGTTAAATTCACGAATGGAACTGCAACTGCTGTCAGTGCAAACCATGCAGATGATGCTACCTTTTACATCAACAACGATATCGAGTTTGAATCTATTAAATACTGGTCTGGAGTTACCACTACTGTAGATCCTGCGTTTGCAGATGCATCTACACCATTTGACTTTGCCCCAGGAACCGGGAATTATACGAGACCCTGGCCAACAAGTGGTTCAATGTCAATAGGAGCAACATACTATATCTGGATAGATTATCCGACTCTTGGTTCAATGGGAGACGAAGACAGTTTCGCAAAGATTTATGTCGTCGATATTGTTGGTAATAAGGTTACACTCAACATATTCTATCAGGGAGAAGCTGGTCTCAGATGGCTGGTGGATTAAGTTAAGTATTCTTTCTTAAAAAGGCGGAGGTTCTTCTCCGCCTTTTTTTATTATGATAAGAAATAATACCCGATTTATTTCCACTTTCCAAAAAACTCCGAAAGAGCATCTGGAAGTGAATTAAAAGTTACATCTTTCATTTTAATACCACCTCCAGATATTTTGCTATATTCTCCTCCAAGAGGTCGCCATCCTATAAGTATTTTTCCACTCTCAGAAGGAAAGTGAGAAGAAGATAAGATAAAGAACCCACCCCATCCATCTCCTTCAGCATTTACCAACTTTGTTCTTCCTGTCTTTACATTAAGAAAAAAGAGGTAGCCGTCTGACACTCTCGCCCCCACTATTCCACCATCTGGTGAAATCTGAAACTTTCGCATCAACGAATTGTGGGTTACTTTTGCAACCTTCCTTCCACGAGTTTCAAAAACATAAACCTCAGTTCTAAACTCATTATTCCCCACCCTTTTACTCCTGAAAAACAAAATCCCTTTTCCACTATGAGATACCTTATAACCATAACCCTCTTCATCAGGAGATATAAACCACACAGAAAATTTCTTCCTCCACAATACACTCCCTTCTGCATTGAAATAGGAAAGCCTCAAAGTAATATCACGATTGATTACCGTTTCTCTTAACCTTTCACTAACCAATTTTGATTCTTTTACCTGTAAGGCATATCTGCGATTTTCTGATACCAAAACCTCTGAAAAATTCCTTACCTCCATATCTTTCTCTTTACCTTTAGTATATTCTACCTTCCACACAGGCAATACTTTCATTATCTTACCATCAGGTGATAAAAAGTTAATTTCCTTAGGGTCATACTCCTCCCAAACTGTTTTAATTAGATATCCCTCTTTGGGCTTATTGGCAATATCCTGAGCATAAAGTCCAAATATTAGTCCTGTGATAATTAATACTTTTATTCTTTTCATTTCACACCTCATTTCTTTTCTATATTCTTATATCATTTTCCCTTTTTGTCAATAAAAAAATAAAACTAATCTAAGATTTCTCAGGAAACCCCAGCGGATTTTTCTTGACAGCACCACTTTTTATGATTATATTACAAAAAGAAATGTATTATGAAAATTAGACTTGCTCAAAAGAAAGACAGAGAAAAAATTATTGAAATCACATCCCACACCTGGGAAGGCTGGGATTATGTCTATAAACTGCTCGACGAATGGTTCATTGAAGGAGGGCTCTTTGTTGCAGAAGAAGATGAAGAGATTGTAGGTGTAACCAAAACTACAATTCTCTCGCCAGGTGAACTCTGGTTAGAGGGTATTCGCGTAAAAGAAACACTCAGAAGAAAAGGGATTGGAAAAGAATTGGCTTTTTTTCAGTTAGAAGATGCACTGAAACAGAAACCAAGAGTCATTCGACTTTCAACTGCAGAAGTAAATATTGAAAGTATAAATTTAATAGAAATGCTGGGATTTGAAAAGATTAAAGAATTTGCATATATGGAAATGAGAAACCCTAAAGAAAAGCGTTCTCTTACAGAAGTCATCAAAGGAAAAGACCATGAAGCGATATGGGACTACATAAGAAACTCCACTTTTTTCAATGAATCCAAAGGGCTTCAACCCTGGAGTTGGATTTTCAGAGAAACAACCCCTGAACTCATATCTTCCTTCATTAAAGAGGAAAGAATCTTTATCACCAAGAAGAATGGAAGGATTGTCTCTCTTGCTATCCTACTTCCCCACAGGTATGAAAAAGAAACAGTTGAGCTCTGTTTTATTGAAGGTGATAGTAAAGTGGAGATAGGGGATTTATTTGATTTGGCCCAATCTTATGCAGTTTCAAACAACCTCAAAGACATAACATTTTATGCGCCTTTTTCAAAGTTAGAGAGTCTTGCTCAAAAGGCAGGGTTTTCCTTTCCCTACGAATTTAAGAAGGTTTTTGTTTATGAACTGGTCTCTGGTTGAGGAGCTGGTTCCACTGTTTTTTTAGCAAGGGTAAATTTAGTGTTTACAAATTTTGTCAATCTTGATTTATGTCTTGCAGCATTATTTTTATGAATCACACCCTTAGATACAGCCATATCGTATGCTTTGTAAACTTCATTCAGTATGCTTTTCGCTTCCTCTTTCTCTTTGGCACTCTTTACCTTTTTTGCAATGGTCTTGAGGTAACTTTTTACTGATTTATTCCTTAATCTTCTCTTTTCATTCTGTCTCAATCTTTTCTTAGCAGATTTTATAATCGGCATCTATCTTCCTCCTTAATTTTTGTTTTATATACACAAAAAAAACCGCTTTGTCAACAACTTTTTTGGAGATTATCAATCGCAGGTGAAACCTGCTCCTACATCATTCAATCATTGGTAGGAGCAACCTCTTGGTTGCGACAATCTTCTAGTCTGATATTCTGATGTTCTGGTACTCTGATACTCTTTATCTGCCTACTCCGTATTCTCTCTTCCAACAAGAACCTTACGCGCTTTGCTTCCTTCAAATGGACCAACAATCCCTGCCGTCTCAAGCTGGTCAATAAGCCTTCCAGCCCTCGCATACCCAACCTTCAATTTTCTTTGTAGTAATGAAACCGATGCCTGCTGGTATCGGATAACTATCTCCTTTGCCTCATCAAAAAACTCATCAAACCCTTCTTCTCTACTCACCTGAGAAGGTTCCCCTGGTTCCAGTATACCCTTTCTCCCGAAAAAGTGTTGTTCTTCCAGGAGAGGATAATACTCAAGATTTTCAAAAAGTTTAATGAGTTCTTCCTGTTCGATTTTATTATATTTTTCTGCAATCCTCTCGGAAAAACCCGCAATCCTTTCAGCTGCCCCAGGAATTTTATTACCGTTCACAATTGTTTCTACAAGATTGCTATCAATCATTTCATGCGCAATTTCGGACGACTCCTCAATTTGATTTTTGAGTAGGCCGTTCAGGTGGAGTTCAGCCCATAGGTTTGCAATATTTTTTGCCTCGTCTGTAGAGATGTATGCACCATGTAACCTGACAGGTGTCCCTTTTCCAGGAGGAAGAAAAAGCATATCACCTCTTCCAAGAAGTTTTTCTGCTCCTATCATATCAAGAATAGTTCTGGAATCTGTCATAGAGGCAACCTGAAATGCAATCCTTGCCGGAAAGTTTGCCTTGATAAGCCCTGTAATTACATCAACACTCGGTCTCTGAGTTGCAAGGATAAGGTGAATACCCACTGCTCTGGACATCTGTGCAAGTCTTGTTAAGGTTGATTCTATCTCTCCCGATGCCTGTATCATCAGGTCAGCAAGTTCGTCAACAATTACAAGTATGTAAGGTTTCTTCTTTTCTATCTTTTCATTGTAACCTTCTATATCTCTTACCCCAACCTTTGCAAACTCCTTGTAACGAATTTCCATCCATTTAAGCACCTGTTTAAGAATAAGTATAGCCTCTTTTGATTCGGTCAGGACAGGAAATATAAGATGCGGTATACCGTTATAGACAGGCAACTCAAGTCTCTTGGGGTCAATCATAATAAACCTAACATCTCTGGGTTCTGCTTTATAGAGAATGCTTGCAATTATCGAATTTATGCAGACACTCTTACCTGAACCAGTTGCCCCAGCAATGAGAAGATGCGGCATTCTTGCAATATCTGCGAGGACCGTATCACCCGCAATATCTTTCCCAAGACCAATAGTAAGGAAAGAACTTGATTTGTTGAATTCCTCGCTCATAAGGAGTTCTTTTATGTAGACATTCTGCCTCTTCCTATTGGGCACTTCAATACCAACGGTCCCCTTTCCAGGGACAGGGGCAACAATACGGATCTTTGGTGCCTTCATTGCAAGTGCAAGGTCATTTGCTAAATTGGAGATTCTTGAGACCTTAATGCCAGGACCAGGCTCAAACTCGTATCGTGTTATTACAGGTCCTGTACCAATCGATGTAACATTTCCAGATATGCCAAAATCTGCAAGTTTCTCAACGAGTCTCTTTGCATTTGCTTTTAATTCTGACTCATCAATCCCTGGCTCCGATGGTGGAGGGTCATCCAGGAGCTCGAGAAAATCCTGTTTAAATCTATCATCTATCTCTATCTTTATTATCTCTTCACTTGAGCGAATGGTAACCTTAGGTGGTTCCTTCTTCACAGACTCCTCATCTGCTTGTTCTGTTACTTCTTCAGCACTAATCTTTTCCTCTTCCCTCTTTACCTTCTCCTTTACAAACTTTTTCTTTCCCTTAATTTTTATCTTCTTAAATCCAATTTTAAGATGAGAAAAGGAGAGTCCAGTGAATATGAATAGAATGACAACAAGAAAAAGGAAAAGGATTATGTATGCTCCGATTGTGCCTGTGAATTTCAACAGAAAATTGGCACTTCCTTTGCCTATAAGACCACTGACAGGAATGGGAATCTTCGTTATATTAATAAGTGGAGGAAGTGCCCAGAGTATGTTTAACCAGTATGAGAGAAAAACAATCAGTGCAGATGGTTTTACAATTCTTTCCAGTTCCTTTTGCCTGAAAAGAAAAAACCCCCATAATGGGAGGAGAAGAACAAGAAGGAAGATAGGAATACCAATATATTGTAACGACCAGTTAGAAATATAAAAACCTGCAACCCCTCCCCAATTATACACCTTTCCCGCTGGAAGGTTCTCTATATCACTTGTTCTAAATGAGAAAAGACTTATGAGGAGGAAAATAAAAATAAGAAAGAAAAGGATTCCAACTATCTCATAAAGTTTCTCTTTCTTGAGCTTGCTTAGCCCCTTCCAGAATCCTGTAATTGCAAGAAAAAGGAGAAAAGCACCCGCTACTCCACCGATAAAAATCAGGAAATATCTTAAAAA
>SOKM01000083.1 GCA_004375785.1 Candidatus Cloacimonadota bacterium
CAATTATTCTTATCGAGGGCGATATTTTTCATACACATTCTGAGATTTCGCCTTCCGCATTGATTGGAGCGATTTCTTATATTTCCGTGATAGAAGGCATTTCGGTAATACATACATATGATACTCAACAAACAGCCCAGATGCTGGAGACTATGGCAAGACACAGCCAGCAGGGGCTCGGCTATGAGGTAGCGTTGAGATCCCAAAAACCCAAAGATTTTTCCACGTTGTCACAATTTATTGTAGAAGGTTTTCCATCGATCGGTCCTAAGACAGCCCAAAATCTTCTAAAAAAATTCAAATCTGTAGCACGAGTATTCTCTGCGACTGAAAAAGAATTGTGTGAAGTGCCAGGAATCGGAAAAAAAACCGCATCTCGTATTCATGAAATATTGCATTTTCGTTATGATCGCTGAATACCATACCAAAAAGGAAAAAATATACGACAATGCTAAGGTTCTGAAGAAGCGAGGCAAGATTAAAAGTGTGGGAACTGGTGTTTATGTGAAGGCATAAACCGAGCACCAAATAGAGGGAAAAAAGATTTATGTCAAAACTTATACGAGAAGGGAAACATGAAAAAGAATCCGACTCCGGATGAAACCGAAACTGAGATGCTTAACACCGGGCTGCCGAAAGGTTTAATTAAAAGAGTAAAGATCTTCTGTAATGAAAACGAAATGACTATCCAGGATTTTATGACCGATGCCATAATAGATAAATTAGCACTTGTTCATAAAGAGAGGAGAAAAAGACCACGACTTTAGCCAGTATCAAAAATAGGATTTACTTGACTTGAAAACCACAATTTATGATATCTGTAAGTCAGCCGTTTTTGAGATACGGCAAGATACATGTAATCAACCACACACCTCCTTTCCATCGTTTAACCCCATCAAAAAATACCACAATGTGGCAAAACTATATAAAATAACAATGATTTTATTGACATTCAAACTTTATTATCATATAAAATTTATAAAGGAACCGGTTTTGAAGCTCGTCTTGCTTCTCTAATCATTTTCTACTGTCAACCACCTCTTGTTCTGCTGACCTCATTCGCAATTCGCGCCTCATGTTCTAATTTTAATCGTTCTTTTCATTGGCCCTTCAACCATCTAATAATTATTCAAAGGGTATCACCATGGAGAAACCCCTCAAAATGTGCACACCTGGCTTCTAACAGAACCCTATCCGTTCTGTTAGGAGTATGAAGGATCTTCTCGGAAAGCCAAATCCTTATCATCTAGATTAAAGGAGGTGTGCCATGAAAGCAGGCGTCTTTTTTACGGGCACAGGCCCAATTCTTATCTTGACCTCGTATGAGTCACTTGATGATCCCAATCTTGTTGAGAAACTCTCTGCAAAAGGGATTAAGAAATACATCGCTTTTGAGGTTTCTGAACATAAGGTGAAAGATAGATACGGAAAACAATATAATGTGATTATGGGTGATTTAAGTCAGACGGACGATTTGCGGGTTCTCGACTATGATGGACATCATGTTTTCTACAATTTTTCCCTCAAGGAACTTGGGGAACCAATTTACGTTGAAGGCAATGAAAGCTGATCTTCCTTGGCAGAGCGTATGGATTCCTTTTATGAACGCCTCTGCCAAGGAATACTGTTCTTATAACATATTATTGGAATTCTTATTATTTCTGTAGAACATGAAAACCAATCAATTACCACGATCGTGAAGGCGGAAGGGGAAAGAATGTATATTCCTATTATGCACCTATGTAACGAAAGGAGGTCACTATGGCGATCAAAGTTCTTATCAAGAGAAGAATAAAAGACGGTAAAATGAATGAGGCCTCAAAACTCCTTATCAAAGCCCGGTAC